>JAJPZF010000109.1 GCA_021204545.1 Prevotellaceae bacterium | reverse complement strand
AGCGTGAGGGCAAGCACAGGCAGCAGCACTTCGTTCCGTGTTGAGGAGTACAAGCTCCCCACGTTCACGATTGAGTTCTGCGACAGCCTAAGCCTCACGGACGACAGTCTTTCGTTCACGGCTCGGGCGCTTCGCTACGACGGCGTGCCTATGAGCGGCTGCCGCGTCGCGGGCGACTGCGACTGGGAGCGGTGGACATTCCGCTCCGTCTCCGCCTCGGAGAGGCTGGACACTGTGCAGACCGACGCTGAGGGACGCTTTACTTATACCCTTAAACGGGACAGTCTTGCCTCCTTGCTCCGCCTCAGCGTCACCGCCCTCAGCGCATACGGGGAGCAGCAGACAGTGAGCCACAGCTACACTGTCCCCGGCTCTACGCCTTGGGGCAAGCGGGAGGAGACCGTCGACTCGGCGTTCATCCTCACTTGCACGTGCGACACGTTCTGCCTCGACCGCCCCGCAAGGATGACTGTGAGCAGCAACCTCCGCGACATATACCTTTATTATATAGTGTCCGCCAACGGGGAGATCGTCACCGACACCTTAATGCTTTGGGCGGGCGGCTCGCTGGAACTCGCCGTGCCTTACGAGGAGCGCTTCGCGACAGGTGCGGTTGTCTCGCTCTGCTTCGTGAAGGGAGGGAGGGCTTACACGGCGACGCAGCGGCTCTCCCTCCGCAAGCCCGACACCGGGCTTCGCCTGCGCTGGCTCACGTTCCGCGACAGGACAAGCCCCGGCAGCACGCAGGAGTGGCGGCTCTCACTGGCACGCCCCGACGGCACGCCCGCCGAGGCTAACGTTATGCTCACCTTGTACGACGCGTCGCTCGAGCGTCTCGCCCCGCACAAGTGGGCATTGGACGTGGCGAGGAACTGCCGCTACTTCGCCGTGCCTTACACGCAGACGAGCGACTACCTCGCCCAGAGCCGCGCCTACGCCAGCTACCAGCAGAAGAGGCTCAAGGCGAAAGCCCTCGCCTTCTCTGCCTTGAACGAGCGGCTGTTCGCCCGTCGCCCCCAGCTTTACTCACGGGCTGCGGGGGCGGCTCTGCTAAGCAACGTGGCGGAAGACACCGCGGAAACGGCCGACGAGCGGGCGGAAGTGGAGGAAGCCCTCGCCAGTCTTCGGCAGGACTTCAGCGAGGAGGCGGTGTTCCTTCCCTCGCTTCGCACCGACGGGAGCGGCGAGGCGAGCGTCGTCTTCACCCTGCCCGAGAGCCTGACGACGTGGAGGCTTCTCGCCGTCGCACACACGAAGGATATGATGACCACGTGCGTCGAGGAGCAGGTCGTGGCGGAGAAAGAGCTGGCGGCTCAGCTGCGCCTGCCCCGCTTCCTGCGGCCTGGCGACGAGGCCACGCTTGCCGCCTCGCTCACGAACAACACGGACAGCCCCGTCGAGTGCAAGGCGGTGCTGCAAGTCATCGAAGCCAGTAGCCTCACCACTCTGCGGAGCTTCGCCGCAGAGCTTAAGCTCGAGGCACGGGCGGACACTGTGATCAGCTTCCCCTTTAGCGCAGGCGAGGGCGACCTCATCGTGAGACTGACGGCAGAGAGCGGCGAGGGCGGCGACGGCGAGCAGCGGCTTCTGCCCGTGCTTCCCGCCGTGACTGAGGCGAGCACTACGCTGCCCTTCACCGCCCTCGGGCAGGGCGTGAGGCAATATGACCTTACCCGCCTCTTCCCCGACAGCGCGACGCAGAGGCGGCTCACCCTTGAGTACACCGCACACCCCGAAGAGTATGCCCTCGAGGCACTGCGACCGCTCACCACGCCCAAGGCTAACGACGTGCTTTCCCTCGCCGTCGCCTTCTACGCCTCACGCCTTGCCTCGTCCCTAAACATAGCTGTGACTGACCCCGCGCCTTACTTGTCGAAGGTGAAGGAACTACAGAGAGCCGACGGCAGCTTCGCCTGGTATCCGGGCATGGCGGGCAACGCCTACCTCACGCGCGAGGTGGCTTTCCTGCTCGGCCGCCTTAAGCTGCTCACGGGAGACTGCCGCAGCGACGAGACGCTCCGCCGAGCCGCCCGTTACCTCCTAGGGGAGATGCCCGTGCCCGAGAGCGTAAGCACCTATATGCTCCGCAACCTCTACGCCGTCGACCTCGCCGACCTTGAGCTTAACCGAGGCGAGAAGCAGAAGCTCGACAGCCTTGTCGCCCTCGTAAGGCACACCGACAAGCGGTCGATGAGCACCGAGGACCTCGCCCTCGCCTCCATTATCCTCCAGCGCAGAGGCCACGAGAGGCTCGCCAAGGCGATGGCAGACGAAGCCGCCTCCAAGCTTGTGAGCGTAGACACGATAGGCGCGTACATCGAGTTCACCCAAGGCGCTTGGCGCAGCGTCGACCGCAAGCTGCACATCCACGTCCAGCTGATGGAAGCCCTCAACTACGTTACGCCCGCCTCGCCCCTGCTCGAGGGGATGCGCCTCTATCTGCTCCGCGAGAAGCGCGCCGAGGCGTGGGAGACGCCCGTGACAAGCGCAAACGCCGTCTTCGCCCTTATGCAAGGAAGGCAGAACCCTGCCGAGTGGCAAGCCCCGACTGACGTGCTCACCCTCAGCTACGACGGCGGCAAGCGGCTCACACTCGCCGCCCCGGGCGACAGCCTTGGCTATGTGCGCGACTCCCTCTCAGTCAGGAGCGCGCAGAGCCTCCGCCTAAACAAACTCACCGCCCAGCCGAGCTGGGGAGCCGCCTACGCCGACTTCCGCCAGCCCTTCAGCGAGATAAGCGATGCCGCCTCGGGCTTGAGCGTCAGCAGCTCTTACCCAGAAGTCCTTCAGGCAGGGCAGCGCGTCACCGCGGCGCACCTTATCCGGGCCGACCGCGACTACAGCTACGTCACGCTCACCATCCCACGCCCCGCCTGCCTCGAGCCAGTGGAGCAGTCGTCGTCCTTCGGCAGCGCCGACGGCCTCAGCTATTACCGCGAGACACGCGACGACCGCACGGAGTACCACTTCTGCGCACTCCCCCGCGGGCATTACCTTATCAAAGAGGACACCTACGCCGAGCGGCCGGGCTGCTTCCACACGGGCGTGGCAACCATTAAGTGCGAGTACGCGCCCGAGTACTGCGGACACGGCTCAGACATCACACTTACAGTAGAATAAGCCTCGTACGAGGGACCGCGAGATTTCCCCCTGAAAGGTTGCGGTTCTTAGGCAAAGTGCTTACTTTTGCCAGCGGAACGCACGCCCGCGCCCTAACCGTCTTACAACCGATGACACGCAGACTTCTCACCCTCACACTGCTTACGCTTTGCCTCGCCGCAGCCGAGGCGCAGCCCCGGCTTCAGGCAGACGAGAAGCGCCTCTGGGCGGGAGAGCTGCTGTGGAAGCAGCCACGCGCGCTGAGCTTCCCGTTCACCAACGACGGGGACTCCGCCCTGGTGATACGCGACGTCCGCCCGTCGTGCGGCTGCGTCTCCGTCGACTATCCCCGCACGCCCATACTGCCCGGCAAGACAGGCCTTATAACCGCCACCTACGACGCCGCACTGCTCGGCTCGTTCTACAAGGAACTCGCCGTCTTCACCAACGCCTCCGACCGCCCCACGTGGCTTGCGTTCGAGGGGCGAGTGGTCGTTGAGCCGAGCGACGCTGACTACGAGACGAGCTTCCCCGTCGACCTTGGGAGCATACGCATAAGCACCAACATCATAGAGTTCGACGACGTGAACAAGGGCGACCGTCCCGTGGCGGAGCTGCGTGTGCTCAACCTGAAGAAGGACGACTTCACGCCGCAGCTCATGCACCTGCCGCAGTACCTCACGGCCACGTACCTGCCTGAGGTGATACAGGGAGGGCGTGTGGGGCGTGTGCTTCTCACGCTGGACAGCGAGAAGCTTATGACCGAGGGACTTAACCAGGCAAGCATATATATGGCGCGCTACGAGGGCGACAAGGTGAGCCAGGACAACGAGATAGTCTTCGCCGCCGTGCTGCTCCCCTCCTTCAAAGACCTAACGGCGGAGGAGCTGGAGCGTGCGCCCGTGATAGCCGTTGCCGACGAGCAAGGGCAGCTCGAGAGCCTGAGCCTCGCCGTCGACCGCACGAAGCCCGCCAAGAAGAAAGCGCAGGTCTCGAGGACAGTGAACGTGGAGAACCTCGGCGAGACGGAGCTGGAGATAAGCGCCGTGCAGGTGTTCAACAGAGCCGTCTCCGTTAGCCTCGCCGACCGCAAGATAGCTCCGCACTCGAAGACCAAGCTTAAGGTGAGCGTAGACCTCGGCGAGCTGGGCAAGACGAAGAGCCGCCCCCGCCTGCTCATCATCAGCAACGACCCGAGGAAAGCCAAGCTGCTCGTTGACATTAATATTGAGGACTGACCTATGGAGCATCCCGAGAACAGCGAGGAGTTCGCAGGCTTGACGGTGAACAAGGGCGTAGCTCCCGTGCAAAGCATCAACCCCCACCTCAAGAGAGGACGCTACGCAAGGCGAAGGCTCACGGCGGGCGACTACGTGGAGGGCATACTAAGAGGCGACACGAGCGTGCTGGGGCAGGCGGTGACCTTAGTGGAGAGCCAGAACCCCGACCACCAGCGTGTGGCGCAGGAGGTGATAGAGAAGTGCCTCCCCTTCACGGGCAAGAGCATAAGGGTGGGCATAAGCGGAGTGCCGGGAGCGGGCAAGAGCACAAGCATAGACGAGTTCGGGCTGCACGTGCTCAGCGAACACGGAGGCAAGCTCGCCGTCCTCGCCATCGACCCAAGCAGCGAGCGTTCGAAGGGCAGCATCCTTGGCGATAAGACAAGAATGGAGAAGCTTGCCGTCCACCCCGACTCCTTCATACGCCCAAGCCCCTCGGCTGGCTCGCTCGGCGGCGTGGCTCGCAAGACACGGGAGACTATCTTCCTGTGCGAGGCTGCGGGCTACGACAAGATATTCGTCGAGACAGTAGGCGTGGGACAGAGCGAGACGGCTTGCCACTCAATGGTCGACTTCTTCCTTCTCATACAGCTTGCGGGCACGGGCGACGAGCTTCAGGGCATCAAGCGCGGCATAATGGAGATGGCGGACGGCATAGTCGTGAACAAGTGCGACGGCAACAACGTCGAGAAGTGCCAGCTCGCAGCCTCGCACTTCCGCAACGCACTCTCCATCTTCCCCCCGCCCGAGAGCGGCTGGCAGCCCAAGGTGCTTACCTACAGCGGCTTCTACGCCCTCGGCATAAAGGAGATATGGGATATGATTTACCAGTACATCGCCTTCACCAAGAGCAACGGCTACTTCGAGCAGAGGCGAAAGGAGCAGTCGAAGTACTGGATGTACGAGACCATAAGCGAGCAGCTCCGAGGCGGCTTCTTCCGCAACCCCACGATAAGGGACATGCTCCGCAGGGAGGAGCAGAGCGTGCTGGAGGGAAGGAAGACATCCTTCGTGGCGGCCAAGCAGCTGCTCGATGCCTACTACAAGCTGATATGAACAAGCTTACCCTTATCCTTATGCTGCTTCCCTTGGCAGCCTTCGCCCAACCCTTCGGAAGAAGAGAGCCGCCCCAGTGGCGTGACGCCAACGGCACGCCCTTCGTGCACGACCCCGTGATGGCACGAGGGGAGGACGGCAAGTACTACGTCTTCTCCACGGGCATGGGCGTGCAGGTGCTCT
>JAJPZF010000260.1 GCA_021204545.1 Prevotellaceae bacterium | reverse complement strand
CGGCTTGTTTCGCCAGTTTCCCGGTCTCGATGCTGATGGTGCGACCATCAGGCAAATCGACTGTCTTCGTAATTACGTTCATCTAAATAAGTAAAAATTGGTGTATCTGTCTATATCCTGTAAGCTTTCCTTGCGCAAAAGCGGTGCAAAGTTACGTAAAAGATACCGTAACGCCCAATGTTCCCAAGCATAAACTTGTACGCTCGCTCCTTTTTCGTACCTTTGCCGCCGTTATGAAGCACCCCTTTCTCTTGTGTCTCGCCCTCTTGCTCCCGCTCTCTGCCTGCCACAAAGGCAGGGGGAAGTTCCGCATTGAGGGGCGGATAACCGAAGCCAAGGACACGATGCTTTACCTCGAGCACATGACGCTCGACCAAGGCGTCCTGCCGCTCGACTCCGTGAAGCTGGGCAAGGAAGGCAACTTCTCCTTCTCCTGCCCGCGCCCTGCCAACCCTGAGTTCTACCGCCTGCGCATTGGCGGTCAGCTGATAAACCTCTCGATAGACAGCACGGAGACCGTAAGCGTCAGCGCCTCCCTGCCCGCGATGGCGCTCGGCTACACCGTGGAGGGCAGCGGCAACTGCGACACGATACGCCTGCTCACCCTCAAGCTGCACGAGCTGGGGCTTGACGTCAGGCGCATCCTCGCCGACCGCTCCCTGACCGTTGCCGAGCGTCAGAGCCTTGCCGACATGAGGGTGAAGGAGTATAAGGATGAGGTGAAGCTCGACTTCATACAGAACCGCTACGACCAAGCCTCCTCCTACTTCGCCATGTTCCAGATGTACGGCGGAAAGCTCGTGTTCAACCCCGTGAGCGACGCCTCCGACGTGACGTGGTTCAGCGCCATCGCCAACGCATGGGAGGACAGGTGGCCGGGCAGCCCCCGTGCCGAGAACCTGCGCAACATCGCCCTGCGAGGGCACGCCAACACCCGCCGCAAGGTCGTCGAGCTGAGCCTCGACGACGAGCGCGTCACAGAGACGGGCATCATAGACATGGCTTTCCCCGACATCAACGGGGCGGAGCAGCGCCTCGGCCAGCTCAAGGGCAAGGTCGTCCTTCTCGACTTCACCGCCTACAGCCTGCCCGACACCCAGCAGCGCACCCTCGAGCTGAGGGAGCTATACAGCAAGTACCACCCGCAGGGGCTTGAGATATACCAGGTTTCTCTCGACACCGACGAGCACTACTGGAAGACGATGTGCCGACAGCTGCCGTGGGTCTGCGTCTGGGACAAGGAAGGCGCCGCCAACGACATCGTCAGCCTCTACGCCCTAAGGCAGCTGCCCACCTGGTTCCTCATCGACCGCAACAGCGACCTCGTCGGGCGGCAGGAGCTTCTGGGCGACCTTGAGACGGAGCTAAGGAAGCTGCTTTAGGGCAAAAAGTCGGGCTAAAGTTTGGGCTTTGCACCAAATGTCCCTACCTTTGCCCCCGAGGTCTTTACCAGGCTTAACGGGTCAGGGTTCTGGCAGTCGTCTGCCGGGATTCTTGCTTTTTATGGTGTGAGAAACAAGACAAAACAAGAATAGATATGGCTTATATGTCACAGAAGGGCTACGACAAGCTCGTGGCCGAGCTCCAGAAGATGGAGAGTCAGGACCGCCCCGCCGCAAGCGCGGCGATAGCGGAGGCGAGGGACAAGGGCGACCTCAGCGAGAACGCCGAGTACGACGCCGCCAAGGAGGCTCAGGCCAAGTTGGAGACACGCATCGCGCTGCTTAAGCAGACCATCCGCGACGCCAAGATCATCGACACCCGCACACGCGACACGTCCACCGTGCAGATCCTCTCCACGGTGTCACTTCGCAACGTGCGCAACAAAATGCAGATGAAGTACACCATCGTGAGCGAGACGGAGGCCAACCTGCGCGAGGGAAAGATCAGCGTCGCCACGCCCATAGCCAAGGGCCTGTTGGGCAAGCGTGTGGGCGAGGTCGCCGCCATAAAGGTGCCGCAGGGAGTGATAGAGCTGGAGGTGACGGGCATAACATACGAGGACTGAGCAATGACGATATTCAGCAAGATAGCCCGCGGGGAGATACCAAGCTACAAGTGCGCCGAGAGCGGGCAGTTCTACGCCTTCCTCGACATCAACCCGCTCCAGAAGGGGCACACGCTCGTCATCCCGAAGCGTGAGGTGGACTACTTCTTCGACCTCTCCGACGAGGAGATAGCCCAGATGCAAGTCTTCGCCAAGCGAGTGGCTATGGCCATCAGGCAGGTCATACCCTGCCGCAAGGTGGGAGAGGCGGTGCTCGGGCTTGAGGTGCCGCACGCCCACATACACCTCGTGCCGATGCAGAGCGAGGGCGACCTCAGCTTCCAGAAGAAGAAGCTCACGCTGCCGCCCGAGGAGATGCAGGCGATTGCCGACAGCATTCTGGCTGCCTTCAGCAAGCTTTAGCGCAGGAATACATCCATAATAGAAGGAAGGAGCGTCACACAGTTGCCGCTCCTTTTTTGATTGCTCCTGACATCCTTGCCAATTTCTCGTGAGAACTTTGCCATTGTCCCGTGCGTCTTAGAGAAAAAGACTGCGCGGCCGTGAGGAAAAGACTGCGCGGCTTAGGGCAAGGGCTCGCTACGCCCTTAACAGCTCACTCCACGTCCATCTGCAGCTGCGCCTCGTTCATCAGCCGGCGCACTGTCGCTCGGCTCTTGGGGCAGACGAGCAGCACGTCGCCCTGCTCGGCTATGAGGAAGTCCTCCAGCCCCTCAACGATGGCTATGCGCCCCTTGGACAGGCTTATCACGTTGCCCTTGCACTGGTGCAGCACCGTGGGCGTGTTGAGCGAGACGTTGCCCTCCTTGTCCGCCCCCACCTTGAGCGTTGCCCACGTGCCGAGGTCTGCCCAGCCGAAGTGGCACTTGTGCACGAACACGTCGTCGCTGCGCTCCATGATGCCGAGGTCGATGCTCAGGTTGGGCAGCACGCTGAAGAACTCGGGCAGGAACTTAGGGTCGGCGGTCTCTGCGTCTGCCATCATCTTGGGTATCTCGAGCTGATACTCAGGCACGAGGCGGTAGACGGTCGAGAGCATCACCTTGATGTTGAAGGCGAAGAGACCTGTGTTCCAGAGAAAGCCCCCGTCGTCCTTGAACATCTGCGCGAAGCGCGGCTCGGGCTTCTCGGTGAAGCTCTTCACCTTGTAGAAGTCGCCCTCCGTCACGTCGTCGCCAAGCTGAATGTATCCGTAGTCGGTCTCAGCCCGCGTAGGTTCAACGCCCATCACCACGAGGCTGTCCTGCCGGCTCACGAAGTCGAGCGAGTGCAGCACGTCGTCAGCGAAGGCGTCCTCGTTCCTTATCAGCTGGTCGGCGGGCGAGAGTATGACGCTCGCCTTGGGGTTCGCCTTGGCTATCACCACCGTCCCCCAAGCGGCTGAGGCGAGCGTACCCCTTCGCAGCGGCTCCTCCAGTATGTGCTCGTCGTCGATCTGCGGCAGTTGCTCGTACACGAGGGGCAGGTAGTCCACGTTCGTGCTCACGTAGATGTGGCTTGCGGGCAGGAAGCGGGCGAAGCGGTCGTAGGTCTGTTGCAGCAGTGTCCTGCCCACCCCGAAGAGGTCGAGAAACTGCTTAGGCATGCTCTTGCGGCTCACTGGCCAGAGGCGGCTGCCGATGCCCCCGGCCAGGATAAGACAATAGTGGTCGCTGGTGTCCAGGCTCATTATGCTTGTTTGTTTAGTGGTTAGCGGCTTAAAATTACGGCATTTATCACTACGCCGCAACTGTCTGCCCCTCTTTCCGCCGTCTTTTATGTTTTCTTGCCTAAGAAACCGCCCTCCGCCGCTTCCTTTTCTGCCAAGTGATGGCTAATTTTGCCGCCGGTTCGTCCATATAATATAATGTGTGATGAAAAGGCTTATCCTCTCGCTTGCGATTTCGCTCACGGCTCTGCTGGTGGCAGCCGAAGTCGAGCCCACGAAGTTCTGGGTGTGGGTCTCTGGCGAGGCTCACGAGTACGGCATAACCTCCAGCGAGGAGCTGCTCTACTCCAGCGGCACGCTCAGCATAGGCAGCGATGTCTACCAGCTTAACGAGGTGGACAGCATAACGTTCTGCGCCTACGAGGAAGTGGCTGACGAGCAGGAGCAGGAGGAAGAGGAAGACGAGGCGATTGCCGACACCGTCTACGTCGCCTACAGCGGCTCGGAGGCTCAGGTTAGCTCCCTGCCCGCCTGCGTGGAGGCTGAGATAGACGGGGCGGACGTGAGCCTGACGAACAGCGACACGAGCCGCGAGCTGTGCTTCGTGCTTAGCGGCTCGTCAAGCTGCGGCTCGTTCGTCTACAACGGCTCGTACAAGACCACCATCTGCCTCGACGGGCTTACGCTGACGGGCAGCTCGGCGGAGGCGATTAACATAAAGGACGGCAAGCGCATTGCCCTCGTCCTGGCGGACGGCACAGAGAACACGCTGGAGGACGCAAGCGAGGACGGAGGTCAGAAGGCAGCCCTCTACACCAAGGGACACCTTGAGATAAGCGGCGGCGGCTCGCTCAGCCTCAAGGGCAACGTGAAGCACGCCCTAAGCTCGAAGGAATACCTGCTCGTGAAGAAGACGGCGGGCAGCATAACAGTCTCCTCGGCAGCCAACGACGGCATACACGCAGGGCAGTACGTGCAGGTGAACGGCGGCACGATAAAGGTCTCGGGCGTGGGAGGCGACGGCATACAGGCTGAGATGCAGGACGACGGCTCGGAGGACGACGGCAAGCTGATAATAAAGGGAGGCACGCTCGACGTAAGCGTCTCCAGCGACGACTGCGCAGCCCTCAAGAGCGACTCCACGCTGCACATCAAGGGCGGCGACATAACCATCCGCTCTACCGGCAGCGACGACAAGGGCTTGAAGAGCAAGCAGAGCGTCTCCATCGAGGGCGGAACGCTTAGGGTTACCCAAAGCGGCTCGTACCTCGTGGAGGACGGCGAGGCGAGCTACACCACAGCCATCAAGGCGGACGCCGACGTGAGCATAACGGGAGGCGAGATAAGCATCACCAACTCTGCCGACGCTGGCAAGGGCATCAGCGCGGACGGCGACATAACGATAAGCGAGGACGACAGCTCGGTCACCCTCACCGTCAGCTGCACCGGCACGGGCGAGCCGCTTGACGAGAGCAAGACCGCAGGCAGCAGCTCGGGGGAGGAGCAGTCCTTCAAGGTGTACGTCAACGTGCCTACCAGCACGTCTAACAATGGCGGAGGCGGCGGTCCTGGCGGAAACTCAAGCTCGTCGGCTTGGAGCAACGTCTACCTCTACTCCTCCAGCGGCACGAAGGTGGCTCAGCTCACCACGACCGCTACCCTCACGAGCGGCAACACCTCGAAGACCTTCTACGTCTACGACTTCGGGCAGGCGACGAGCGGCACGTACTACTTCGCAAGCGACGACTATACGAGTATGGGCATGAACAAGCAGACGTACAGCATCAAGAGCGGCACCTTCACGGGTCCCTCGAGCGGCAGCCCAAGCTTCTACGTCATCTCCTCCAGCTACTCAACGAGCGGCTCGACACGCACCTACACCATCACGGACGAGACCTCGACCTACTCCTCTTACTCCGTAGGCTCGACCAGCGGCAGCTCCTCCTCCGAGACCGTAGCCCCCGCCTGCCTCAAAGCCGACGGCAGCCTCTCCC
>JAJPZF010000107.1 GCA_021204545.1 Prevotellaceae bacterium | reverse complement strand
CCTCCCAATCGCTCGGAAAAGCAAGCAAGCTTGCTTTGTCTCTCGCTCATGGCCGATTGCTTTGTCTCTCGCTTATGGTCGGTTCGGGGCTATTCCGTGGCGAACGTTAATGGCAACGAGACGATTAGGGCTTATGCAGCCCCTTCGGGGTTATTTGGTTGCTCAACCCCAGCTACGCTTATACAACCCCTTCGGGGTTCGGTTCGGCGAAGCGATTGCGAAGCCCCCTTATGGCGACGGCGAAGGGCATAAAGCAGCGAGGAGGCTGCCCGCGCGGGGTCGCCTCCTCGCCTTATAGTGTCTGTCGCCTCTTGTGGCGGCTTACTTCACAATCACCTTGTAGGTCTTCTGCTCCGTGCCAAGCCCGAAGCCGATGACGTACATTCCCTGGCTCAGGCTCGTGGGAAGCGTGAAGGAGCCGCTGGGGCTGAGGTGTCCCTGGCTGACGATCACTCCTTCGAGGCCCACCATGTGCACCATCACCTCCGTCGGGTCTATGCCCTCTCCCACTGCCATCTGTATCTCTCCGCCTGCCTGGATTACGCCAGTCAGGAGCTGCAGGTTGTCCTTGAGGGTCGGGGCATCGATGCCGAGCGTGCCGTTGTTGTCCCCGCCGTTGTTGTTCCCGCCAGTGGTCTCCTCTTCTTCCTCTTCTTCCTCTTCCTCTTCGCCAGTCTCCTCGTCAGTGCCGTTATCCTCGCCTTCGCCGACTTCCTCGTCAGTGCCTTCGTTCTCGCCTTCGCCAGTCTCCTCGTCAGTGCCTTCCTCCTCGTCAGCTGCGCTCTGCTCAAGCGTAGCCGCATAGGCGAGGTAAAAGCTCGAGATGTCGTCGTAGCTCTCGTCCTTGACGGTCTGCTCGTTCATATACCACTTCTTGTACTGGTCGGCTATGCCCAGGCAGCCGTTGCAGAGGCGTATGCGGTAGTCCCAGTGATGCTTGCGTTGCGTATCGCCAGTGTAGTCGTAGTCGGTGTTAAGCACCACGCAGAGGATGACACCGTTGGCTGGCGGGTCTGAGATGTCCAGCTCCATGTCTCCGCAGAAGACCATCTGGCTGTAGTGCGCCGTGCCTGAGGCTGTCTTGTAGCAGAGGATGGCTCTCTCCTCGGTGTCCTCGGGGCGGAACTGCACCCTGATCTTGGTAGAGTCCGTGCAGACGTGTATGGGGATGACGTTGGCTCCGCTCCAGCCGGGTGTGGTCTCCTCGTCGGGGGCGAGCCAAGTGTCTCCGTCGTTGATACTGAGCTTCTGGTAGGGTGTGGCTTTCCACTTGCCGCAGTCTATGTAGTAAGGCTCCCACTCAGGGCCGAGCTCCTGGAGGAAGTAGTCGTTCATCACCGAGCGGTAGCCCGTCGTCCAGCCTCCTATGTCGAAGATGGCTTGTCTTGCCCTGTACTGCACGATGAGCTTGCGCATCATCTCGTCGCCTATGCTGTCGGCTATGCCCACGAGCACGCGGTTAGTGCAGTAGCGCCATATCCAGGGGATGGAAGCGTCGCCGCATATCTCGCTGAGGATGATGGGGAAGCTGTTGCCGTACTGGTTGCCGCCCAGATAGGTGCGCCACGTGCATATCTGCGCTCCAGAGGAGTTGTACATGTTCACTCCCTCAGCACTCGGTCCTCCGAAGGAGCCGTCCTGCAGCCAGCCCGAGTAGCACTCGATGGGCATAAAGGGAGCGAGGAAGGGGCAGCCGTCGAGGTATCCCGGCGTGCCGTAGTCTCCGCTCCTGCGCACCGCCATTGCGCTCTGCAGCCACGTGTTGCCCGCCTCTTGGAACCACGCCGAGTTCTTCGCCCCGTCCAGGTCGGCGAAGATGGCGTGTATGCCCTCGTGTATCATCGCCTCCCTCTGGTAGTCCCCGTCGTTCCACAGGCGGTCAGCATCGTCGCGGAAGCGGCTCACTGGGTAGTAGCTTGCCAAGACGCAAGGCCAAGACTCACCGTTATAATCGGTAGCGCCCTGCCATCCTCCTGTCTCCGTGCTGTCCGCCGAGTCGGTGTTAAGCCCCGAGCCGTAGACGTAGATGGTGCTACGGTAGCCGCTCCTTGCCCTCTTGTCTGGCGGCCAGCCCATCGTGTCCCTAATGCAGGCGAAGTCAGTGTTGTACTTCTCGAGCATGTTCTTCATGGCGTTCTGGTCGCTCTCTCCAGTGCTGATGTTCTTGGAGGTAACGCCCACGGCAGGGTTAAGGTTCTTGCCCCAAGCCACTGTCCACCAACGGTCGTTCATACGCCCCGTCTCGTTCACGTTCTCAGGGAGGTTCGCCGTAGGCTCAGGTATGCCGTCGGGGTACTCGTCACGGTAGTCGTAGCCGAAGGGGGTTATCATCCCGTCCCACGAGAGTTCCTCTCCCGGGTGCTCCTGCACGTCGAGGTAGACGATGTAGTTCTTCGTGGTGTAGCTGGAGCCATTCTTGTACCTGCGGCACGCCATAGTGTACTGCCCTCCGAGGTCGTAGGTAGCGCTCTCGGTCAGGACGAACGGCTCAGTGGAGTAGCCGTCGGTCAGCGCATTGCCGTTCTTGTCCTTCCATTGTACGGCGACGCTGCTGTAGGTGTCAGTGTCGGTCACAGTGGCTGAGAGCGTTATCTTGTCCCCTGCCTTAACCTGCAGCCAGTTGCGCTCCACGGGCTCCTCGCTGTTGCGCTGCAAGAGAGCCGACACGCCGTAGCCCTCGTTCTGGTCCTCACGGTGAGTGTAGTAGTCGCCGGGCAGGGCTGAGTCGTAGGTCACGCTCTCCGGGGTGTCGTCGTCCACCATCGTGACCTTGAACTCGAACCTGACGGTGTCCCCGCTGTGGATGAACAGCTCGGCGAACTGGTAGACGTCGCCCACCTCAGTGTAGCCGCTGCGGTGGGTGACGCAAAGCTGGTCGCCCGAGACGTACACGCCTACCTTGCGCCCGCTGTCGTGGGCGGAGACGGCAGAGCCGGTGGAGTTGAACCAATGCCCGGTGCTGCAGGAGAATGTCAAGGATGACACGCCGCCTGTGCTCCACGTCTCGGCACGCATCTGGTAGGTGCCGTTGTCGGTGAGGGACATGCTGCCAAGAGTGGTGTCCCAGCGCCCAGCCAGCCACCTGAGACGGCCGTTGAAGCTGGTCTCAGTGGTGCTGCTTGCCCGCCTGCTCGCATCGAAGTGGTAGGTCTCTCGCTCTGCCGACGCCACGAGGGGCAGCAGGGTGAGCAATGCGAATAGAATAGTTTTCTTCATGGCTTAATTTAATATGTTATGTGTTATGTTGGCTCCTTTTGAGCGCGGGGCAATGCGCCTATTTCCTCCATGCGAGGTGGGCGAGCCTCACCTCCTCGGCGGTGTACACGTCGCTCATGTCCTCGACGACCTTCCCCAAGTCACCCCCAGCCTTGCGGAAGCAGTCGAAGAGTTCCTGCTGCGAGCTCCTGTCCATCACCTCGTCGAGGAAGTAGCCTACGTCGAACGTCCTGCCCGCCTCCCTCATCTCCTCCAGCTCGTCGAGCAGCTCGTCGAAGCCTATGTTGTTCTGCTCGGCGAAGTCGTCGAGGGGAAGCTTCCTGTCCATCGCCTGGATGAGCAGTATCTTCAGCTTCGTGTGATGCCCTATATGCTCGGGAGCCTGCTCTGCCGCCGCCTCGGGCTGCCCAAGGCGCTGCGCCTTGACTATCGCCGCCTTGTCTGGCTCGCCCTGCTCCTCGTCGTCGCTGACGGGGTAAGGTCTCTTCGTGCCGCTCCTGAGGCTTCTGCGCCCCTTCGGCGTCACGCTCACCATCTCCCCCGTCTGCCTTATCATATTGTCCTTCAGGGCTTGGTCGAGCACTGCGTTGTAGTGGTCCTCGTCGTGCTTGTCGCCGCAGCCGAAAAGCTCGTGCTCGTTAAGGCTCGCCTTCTCTATCTCAATCGAGACGTTGCCAACCACGAAGTCGATCAGCGTTTGCCTTGGCAACCTCTTCCCCGTTTCCTCCAGGCACCCCATCAGGATGTTAAGCGATTCTCTTGCGTCCATACCTTGGAACTCGTCTGCCTCAAGTTTGGCGCAAAGGTATACCTATTCATTATCCCCCGCAACATATACCCTTCCTTTTTTTGCTGTTCCCTCGGTGAGGGCTACCTTTGCCCCCGATGGACTTCCTTCAACGTGTCATACCACTGCTCGGAGAGGAGGGCGTGGAGCGGCTGCGAAGGCTCAGGGTAATCGTCTTCGGGGTGGGAGGCGTGGGCTCGTGGTGCGCCGAGGCTCTCGCAAGAAGCGGGGTGGGCCGCCTCACGCTCGTTGACCCCGACAGCGTCGCTCCCTCCAACCTCAACCGCCAGCTGCCTGCCCTCTCTTCCACTCTCGGCAGGCTTAAGGTGGAGGTGATGCGGGAACGTCTGCTCGACATCAACCCGCAGGCAAGCATCCTCTCCCTTCCCCTTCGCTACACCTCAGAGACCGCCCAGCAGTTCAGCCTTGAGACGTACGACTACGTGGTGGACGCCATCGACACGCTCACCGACAAGGCTGCGCTTATACTACACGCCACAGGCCTTACTGCCTCTAAGGGAAGCCCCATCCTCCTCAGCTCGACGGGGGCGGGCAGGCGCATTGACCCCACTCAGGTGCGGACGGCTGACTTCTGGAAGGTTCAGGGCGACCCATTGGCAGCACTCTTGCGCAAAAGGTTTCGCCACAGCGGCGTCCTGCCCCAAGCCCCTTTCCAATGCGTCTACAGCCTTGAGCCGCCCAAGGAAGCAATCCCGGAGCGACAACCCCTTAACGCCTCGCTATGCCCCGTCACAGCCACCTTCGGCATGACCTTGGCCTCACTTATAGTTAAAGAATAAATAGCCGGGCAAAGACTTGCGCGTTAAGCAATAATCATTAACTTTGCCCCTCGGAACAGCAGTTCTTAAACCAACCTTATCTATATGGAAGCAAAGAAAGTGTTAGAGGACCTGAAGAGAAGGTTCCCGAACGAGCCTGAGTATCATCAGGCAGTCGAAGAAGTCCTTATGTCCATCGAGGACGAGTACAACAAACACCCGGAGTTCGACAGGGCGAACCTCATCGAGCGTCTGTGCATCCCCGACAGGGTCTACCAGTTCCGCGTCACTTGGACGGACGACAAGGGGCAGGTGCAGACCAATATGGGCTACCGCATCCAGCACAACAACGCCATCGGCCCGTACAAGGGCGGACTGAGGTTCCACAAGAGCGTCAACCTCTCCATCCTTAAGTTCCTCGCCTTCGAGCAGACCTTCAAGAACTCCCTCACCACGCTGCCAATGGGCGGCGGCAAGGGCGGCTCTGACTTCAGCCCCCGAGGCAAGTCGAACGCAGAGGTGATGCGCTTCTGCCAAGCCTTCATGCTTGAGCTGGTGCGTCACATAGGTCCCGACATCGACGTTCCCGCAGGAGACATCGGCGTGGGCGGTCGTGAGGTAGGCTACCTCTTCGGCATGTACAAGAAGCTCACACGAGAGTTCAGCGGCGTGCTGACGGGCAAGGGGCTTGAGTTCGGCGGCTCTCTCATACGCACCGAGGCAACGGGCTACGGCAACGTCTACTTCCTCGTGGAGATGCTCAAGACCAAGGGCGAGACGGTGAAGGGCAAGAAGGTGCTCATCTCAGGCGCGGGCAACGTGGCTCAGTACACCGCAGAGAAGATCCTTCAGCTGGGAGGCAAGGTGA
>JAJPZF010000160.1 GCA_021204545.1 Prevotellaceae bacterium | reverse complement strand
ATATGTGTATAAGATACATCTTAATCCTCCCTCCACAAAAAAACTCAGCAGACTGCCGCGGAGATTTGCAAATCACGCTAACATTCGCTATCTTTGTGGGTGAAAACAACAGGTCTCGCACATGACGGCCGAGACCTCTTCCCCAAGAGATCAGGAGACCTGCCATATTCGCATGTGAAAATCTCAAGTTCACATGTACAATTGCCGCGTTTCCCACGAGAAAAAAACTTTTTCCCATGAGAAAAATAAAAAAGCCACGAGGAATCGTCGCAAAACCCACGGGAAAAATAAAAAGTCACGGGAAATCGACGCTAAAGCCTAAGGTTATCAGGAAAAAGCCACGGTGAATGGGCGCGCGAATCAGGACGCGGGGCGAAAAAACGGAAGCTTTTCTGCCATTTCACCAGAAAAGTCGTAACTTAGCCAACGTATACACTCGTACGCGCCAAGGAGAGCGCGGGCAAAAGATGAAGAAGAAAGTTGTCGACCTCAAGGTTGTGAGCAACGAGGCTGTGGGAAAACACTACACACTGCTAAGGCTCACCGACCCCGTCTCGCCGCTTCCCGAGGCGCGGGCCGGACAGTTTGCGCAACTCCGCGTGGACAACTCGCCCGCAACCTTCCTGCGCCGGCCCATAAGCATCCACTTTCTGGACAGAAAGCGCAACGAGGTGCTGTTTCTCGTCAGGCTCGCCGGCGAAGGGACACGACATCTCGCCGCCCTCAGCAAGGGAGACACGCTGAACGCCCTGATGCCGCTGGGCAACGGCTTCAGCATCCCCCGGGAAAGCAAGAGAGTTCTGCTCGCGGGCGGCGGCGCGGGGGTCGCTCCCCTGCTCTTCCTGGGCGCCGGGCTCAGGGAAACGGGCTGCGAGCCAGTGTTCCTGCTCGGAGCGAAAAGCCGCGGCGACCTGCTCCCCGAAGGCGTCTTCGGTAAGTTCGGGAAGGTTTACATCACCACCGAGGACGGCTCGGCCGGCGAACGGGGCTTCGCGACGCAGCACAGCGTGCTCAGGAGCCAGGAGTTTGAGAGAATCTACTGCTGCGGTCCGAAGCCCATGATGATGGCCGTGGCAAAATACGCCACAACAAAGGGCATTCCGTGCGAAGTGTCGCTGGAAAACACGATGGCCTGCGGACTCGGAGCCTGCCTCTGCTGCGTCGAGGACACAAGGCGGGGGAACGTGTGCGTCTGCACCGAGGGCCCCGTCTTTGACATCAAGGAACTGAAATGGCAGATCTGAGCGTCGAGATAGGAAAGCTTAGGCTCAAGAACCCCGTGATGACGGCGAGCGGCACGTTTGGCTACGGGCTGGAGTTCGCCGAACTGGTCGATCTGGGCAAAATCGGCGGCATAATCGTAAAAGGCACAACAACGCACCCCCGCGAGGGCAACCCTTACCCGCGTATGGCGGAGACCGCGAGCGGAATGCTCAACTGCGTTGGTCTGCAAAACAAGGGAGTGGATTACTTTTGCAAGAACATTTACCCTAAAATCCGCTGCATCGACACAAATATAATAGTGAACGTGAGCGGCTCAAGTCCTGAAGATTATGCGGAATGCGCCGAAAGAATCGCCACGCTCGAGGACATTCCCGCCATCGAGCTCAACATATCCTGCCCGAACGTCAAGGGCGGAGGGATGACCTTCGGGGTTTCGACGGAGGGAGCGGCGAGCGTGGTGCGGGCGGTAAGGGGCGTCTACCCGAAAACCCTGATTGTCAAGCTCTCGCCCAACGTGACGGACATCACAGAGATAGCGAAAGCGGCGGAAAGCGAGGGAGCTGACAGCCTTTCCCTCATTAACACGCTGCTGGGAATGGCGATAGACGCGCGGAAACGCAGGCGTGCGCTCTCAATAGGCACGGGCGGCCTGAGCGGGCCAGCCGTGAAACCCGTGGCTCTCCGCATGGTCTACGACGTGGCCCACGCCGTGCGCGTGCCCGTCATCGGGCTTGGCGGCATATCCTCCCCGACGGACGCGGTGGAGTTCCTGCTGGCCGGCGCCACGGCCGTGGAGATAGGGACAATGAACTTCATAGACCCCGCCATAACCCTGAAGGTCGCGGCGGGGATTAACACGTACCTCGAGGCCGAAGGCTTCGGCTCGGTGAGGGAAATAATCGGACTTGTAGACTGATGCTTGTAAAAGTTAATACTGCGGCAGTGATGGGGCTGAACGCAATCCACGTGACTACTGAGGTGAACTCCTCGAGAGGAATAGTTTATTACCTTGTGGGATTGCCCGACAGCTCGGTGAAAGAGAGCCACGAGCGCATTGTCGCGGCGATAAACAACAGCGACTTGCACTTCCCCTCGCAGAGCTACACGATAAACCTCACGCCCGCCGACCTGAAAAAAGAAGGGCCCTCCTACGACCTTCCCATCGCCATCGGCATTCTCGCCACGGCCTCCGTAGTGGACAAAGAGAGCCTCGGGCGATTCCTTATGGTTGGAGAGCTGAGCCTCGATGGCTCGCTGCTGCCGGTCAAGGGAATCCTGCCGATTGCCATAATGGCGCGCAAAATGGGCTTCGAGGGCCTGATAGTTCCGCAAAAGAACGTGCGCGAGGCAGCCGTGGTGAACAAAATAAATGTTTACGGGGCCGAGAACATACGCCAGGTGATTGACCTGCTGAACGGCGAGCACCAGGCGATAGAGCCCACGGTGATTGACACACGGGCCGAGTTCGCCAAGCACCAGAACAGTTACGAGGCTGACTTCTCCGACGTGAAAGGGCAGATGCTCGCCAAGAGGGCGATGGAGGTAGCCGCCGCCGGCGGGCACAACATACTGATGGTCGGCCCGCCGGGCAGCGGAAAAAGCATGATAGCCAAGCGGCTTCCGTCGATACTCCCCCCGCTCTCCCTGGCCGAGAGCCTGGAGACAACGCAGATACACAGCGTGGCAGGCACGCTCAGGAGCGACAGCGGACTGATAACAGAGCGGCCCTTCCGCAGCCCGCACCACACAATCTCGCAGATTGCCCTTGTCGGCGGCGGCACGAACCCGAAGCCTGGCGAGATATCCCTGGCCCACAACGGCGTTCTCTACCTCGACGAGCTGCCGGAGTTCTCACGCTCGGTGCTGGAGGTGCTGCGACAACCGCTCGAGGACAGGGAGATTCACATCAGCCGCGCGAGGTATTCCATAAACTACCCGGCCTCTTTCATGTTTTGCGCAAGCATGAACCCCTGCCCATGCGGCTATTACGGCGACGCCTCACACAAATGCCAGTGCACGCAAGGGATGGTGCTGAAATACATCAATAAGATATCCGGCCCTCTGCTCGACCGCATCGACATACATATTAACATCATGCCGCTGAAGTTCGAGGAACTGGCGTCGGGGCGGCAGGAGGAGACGAGCGCACAGGTGAGAGAGCGGGTCGTAGCCGCAAGGCGCGTGCAGCAGGAACGCTTCAGGAACAACCCGAAGGTGTACTGCAACGCACAGATGAGCAGCGTGATGGCGAGAGAATACGTGCGGCTTTCCGACGAAAACCATAAACTCCTGAGCACCGCGATGCGACAATATCACCTCTCCGCCCGAGCCTACGACAGAATCCTCAAGCTCGCGCGCACCATCGCCGACCTCGCGGGCGCACAGGAAGTGAAGAGAGAACACCTCGCCGAGGCAATCGGCTACCGCAACCTCGACCGCTCCACCTGGGGAGCTTGAGGACGCGCGGCGAAAGCCCGCGGCAATCAGCAAAAAAGCCGGGAGGCGCGGCTTGCATTCTCGGGGGAAACGCATAACTTTGCGCTGAGCCGGCTGAAAAAACACCAAGAAACCCAAGCAAAACCATTAAGATAAATATGAAAAAGCTAATGACAATCGCCGCCGCTGCCCTGCTCCTCGCGGGATGCAGCCACGCGGCCAAGGAAACAGAAACAGAAAAAGGGCCGCGCTGCCTCGTGCTCTATTACTCACAGACGGGAACAACCGAGACCGTGGCGCAGACAATCGCCGACCTGATAGGTGAGGAAGCCGTGAGCTTCGACGTGAAAGAACCCTACAACGGCACATTCGAGGAGACCATCGCCCGATGTCAGGACGAAATGGCCGACGACATCGTGCCGACGCTCAAGAGCCTCCCCGTGAACATCGAAGACTACGACGTTATCTTCCTGGGCTACCCCATCTGGTTCGGCACGTACGCCCGCCCCGTCGCGGCACTGCTGCAGGAGGTTGACTTTGAGGGAAAAACTATTGTCCCGTTCTGCACCTTCGGAAGCGGCGGACTTGAGGCGAGCGTGGCAGACCTCCGCGCCGCCTGCCCCGAAGCAATCGTGACAGACGGCTTCGGCATCCGCGCCGCGCGCATCGACAAGGTTGGGGCAGAGGTCAAGCAATTCCTCATAAACGGCGGATACGTGGAGGGAGAGAAGGAGGAACACGTGGAATACGGCGAGGAAAATCCCCTGGGAGACAAGGAGAAAACCATTTACGAGCAGGCGACGGGCGACTATCCTATGCCGCTCGGCACGCCCACGGGCTTCAGAGTGAAGGAAACTGCCGAGGGAACGAAATATGTTTTCATAGTCTCCACCACAAACCGCGACGGGGAGCCGGCGGAAGGCTACGTGCTCGTGACCTGCGCCGAGGGAGAGCAGCCCGAGTTCACCAAGGTCGTGAGATAGAAAGCCCCGGCTTTTCGCTGTTTTTATGAGGAAAATATTTGTCGCCCTCTGGCTTTCGGGCACTGTTGCCTGTGCGAGCGCGCAGCTGCCCTTTCCGTGGAACAGAGTCGTCAACGACAGCCTGTACAGCGAGACCTTGGGCGCATGGAGAGACTACTCGGTGTATTTGCCCAGGACCTTTGAGGTGGACACGCTGCGCCAATACCCAGTGCTGTATTTGCTCCACGGACTGAACGGGACGAACACGGCGTGGTTTGAAATTCTTAACGCCCAGGACGTGCTCGACCAACTGACAGCCTCCGCCGAGGCGAAGGAAATGGTGGTGGTCTCGCCGAATGCGGGCGGAAAGATTGGGGACGGCAACATCAACGGTTACCTCAATATGCCCGGATGGCAGTACGAGGACTTCTTTTTCAACGAGTTCGTGCCGTACATCGAAGGGAAATACCGAATTATCCCTGACAAACAGCACCGCGCCATCGCAGGCCTCTCGATGGGCGGCGGGGGTGCGACGAGCTACGCCCAACGTCATGCGGACATGTTCTGCGCCGCTTACGCCATGAGCGCACTGATGGACCTTCCGACTGACTACGAGAATGCCTCGGGCGACAAGGACGACTCGCCGCTAAGCCTGCTGTTCAGCTCCGTAAAGGCGAATGGTTGCGCGAAATATGTTGAGGAAGCCGACGAAAAGACTCTGGACGATCTGCGCTCCGTGCAGTGGTTCGTCGACTGCGGCGACGACGATTTCCTGCTCGACTGCAATATCTCCTTCTTCCAGGCGATGAGAAACGCGCGCATCCCCTGCCAGTTCCGCGTCAGAGACGGTGGCCACACGTCAGAATACTGGCACTCCGCTCTCTACACGTGCCTGCCCTTCGTCTCGCGCTGCTTCGGGAATTAGCCAATCATCCCCCGACGCTTCCGCCATAGCCCCGAAGGGGCTGCACATGGTAGCCGTGGGGCGAGCGTAGCGACACCCACGGAAAACGAGGCGGTCTCAGTTTGTGCCGAAG
>JAJPZF010000161.1 GCA_021204545.1 Prevotellaceae bacterium | reverse complement strand
TGGTTATGCCCGTGAGGAAGACGAAGCGCAGGCAGGGGTCGAGATCCTTCAGGGGGCTGTAGAAGTTGCGCATCACCTGCCTTAGCCTTGGCAGGTTCTCCTTCTCGCCCGCCACGTCAAGGAGGGGAGCGTCGTACTCGTCTATAAGCACCACCACCTTCTGCCCCGTCTGCTCGTATGCCCTCTTCACAAGTCCCTGCAGGCGCTGGTTGGTCTCCGCCTCGCCTTCCCCGCGCCCGTACACCCTTTCGTATTCGAGCAGCTTAAGGTTAAGCTCCGACTCAAGCCGCTCCTTGTCCACGTGCTTTGCCGTGCTCATGCTGAAGTGCAGCACGGGGTACTTCGTCCACTCCTTCTCGAGCCTCTCCATCGCCAAGCCCTTGAACAAGTCCTCGCGCCCCTCAAAGTAAGCCTTAAGCGTTGAGACAAGCAGCGACTTGCCGAAGCGGCGGGGACGGGAGAGGAAGATGTACTTGGAGTTCGAGTGTGTCATCCTGTAGACGAGGTCGGTCTTGTCGACGTAAAGGAAGCCCTCCTCAATCAAGTCGGAGAAGGTCTGCATCCCGAGCGGATAGCGTTGAGGAGGGAACCGGAGTGTCTTCATTCGCTGGTATTGCGTTGCTTCGGCGCAAAGATAGGCATTATTCCATAAAGGGTGCGCAGGAGGCCACGCCCTTTTCGCTAACTTCGCGTCCGGCAATGGAAGAGACGAGGCTTATAATACACAAGGCGGAGACGGGGACGGAGCTGCCCCTTGGCTTCGCCGACGAGGGGGTGAGGGCGGGCTTCCCCTCTCCGGCGCAGGACTACGTGCAGGAGAGCATCGACCTTAACCGCGAGCTGGTGCGCCACCCCGCGACGACGTTCTACGCCCGCGCCGTGGGCGACTCGATGAGGGGCAGGGGAGTGGGCGACGGCGACCTGCTGGTCGTTGACAAGTCGCTCGAGCCGTGGGAGGGCTGCCTTGTGGTGGCATACGTCGACGGCGAGTTCACGCTTAAGACGCTTCACCGCGACGAGGGCGGCCGCTGCGTGTGGCTTATGCCCGCCAACCCGGCGTACGAGCCCATCAGGGTGACGGAGGAGAACGAGTTCGTGGTGTGGGGGGTGGTCACCTATAACATAAAGAGCCAGCTGGGCAGGCGGCACTGAGGGGATGGTGGGGCTGGTGGACTGCGACAACTTCTACGTCTCCTGCGAGCGTGTGTTCGACCCCGGCCTCAGGGGCAGGGCTGTGGTGGTGCTGTCGAACAACGACGGGTGCGTCGTTGCAAGGAGCAACGAGGCGAAGGCGTTGGGGCTGAGGATGGGCGACCCGCTGTTCAGGATAAGGGAGCTGGTGGTAAGGGAGGGCGTGGCGGTGCTGAGCAGCAACTACGTGCTTTACGGCGACATGTCGAGGCGTGTGATGAGCCTCCTGGCGGAGATGACGCCCGCGATAACGCAGTACAGCATAGACGAGTGCTTTGTTGACCTGGAAGGGATATCCGACCCGCAGGGGCTTGGCAGGCGTGTTGTGAGGGCTGTGGAGCGTGGCACGGGTCTGCCCGTCACCGTTGGCATAGCCCCTACGAAGACGCTGGCAAAGGTGGCGAGCCGCTTCGGCAAGCGCTACAGGGGCTACGGGCGGGTGTGCGTGATAGACACGGAGGAAAAGCGCCGGAAGGCTCTGCGCCTGACGGACGTGGGCGACGTGTGGGGCATAGGCAGGCGCAGTGCGGAGAGGCTGAGGGCAGAGGGTGTTGACACCGCCCTCGGGCTGACAGAGAGGACCGAGGAGTGGGTGAGGAGGCGTCTCACCGTCGTGGGCGTCAGGACGTGGAAGGAGCTGCGGGGGGAGAGCTGCATAGACGTTGACGAGCTGCCCGAGAGGCAGAGCGTCTGCACAAGCCGCAGCTTCCCCGACCAGGGCATAGGCGACGAGGAGGAGCTGGAGAGGGCTGTGGCCAACTTCGCCGCCTCGGTGAGCAGGAGGCTCAGGGAGGGGCACACCCTCTGCCAGTCGCTCACGGTGTTCGCGCAGACGAGCCGCTTCCGCCTTGACGTCATGCCCCACATCATCAACGCGACGGTGCAGCTGCCCGTGCCCACCAACGACCTCAGGGAGCTTGTCTCGGCCTCCCTCAGCGTGATAAGGCAGTGCTTCCGCAAGGGAAGCCTCTACAAGCGGGCGGGCGTGATAGTCTGGAACACGTGCAAGGACGAGGCGGTGCAGGGCAATCTCTTCGACCCCCGCGACCGCGCCTTGCAGGAGCGCCTCGCCCGGGCGATAGACGAGATTAACCTGAGGAACGGGCACGACGCTGTGCACACGGCGGTGCAGGGCGGCAGGGGCTGGAAGCTGAGGAGCGAGCGCCTGTCGAGGCGCTACACCACGAACCTTGAGGAAGTGATAAGGGTGAGGTCAGACAGCCTCGGCGAGGCGTGACTTGCCGAGCTGCTGGCAGACGTATTCCTTGGTGACGGTGACGCTCTTCCTTTCCGAGGAGGGAGCGCTGAACTGCAGGTCGGTCATCACTGCCTCCATAATGGAGCGCAAGCCCCTCGCCCCGAGCTTGTACTCAACAGCCTTGTCGACGATGAACTCGAGCGCAGAGGCGGAGAACTTAAGCTCAACGCCGTCCATGGCGAACAGCTTCTGCTGCTGCCTCACGAGCGAGTTCTTCGGCTCGGTGAGTATGCGGGAGAGAGCCTTGCGGTCGAGCGGCTCGAGGTAGGTGAGCACGGGCAGGCGGCCTATTATCTCGGGTATCAGCCCGAACGACTTGAGGTCCTGTGGCAGGATGTATCGCATCATGTTGCCGCGGTCTATCCCGCGGGTGTTCTGCACAGAGTTATAACCCACCACATGTGTGTTGAGTCTCTGGGCAATCTTCTGCTCTATGCCGTCGAAGGCTCCGCCGCAGATGAAGAGGATGTCGCGGGTGTCGACGTGGATGTAGTCCTGGTCGGGGTGCTTGCGCCCTCCTTTCGGCGGCACGTTGACGAGGCTTCCCTCCAAGAGTTTCAGCAAGCCCTGCTGCACGCCCTCTCCGCTCACGTCGCGCGTGATGCTCGGGTTGTCGCTCTTGCGGGCTATCTTGTCGATCTCGTCGATGAAGACTATGCCCCTCTGCGCCGCCTGAAGGTCGTAGTTGGCCACCTGAAGCAGGCGGCTCAGTATGCTCTCCACGTCCTCTCCCACGTAGCCCGCCTCGGTGAAGACCGTGGCGTCGACGATGGTGAAGGGCACGCTGAGCAGCTTGGCTATGGTGCGGGCGAGCAGTGTCTTGCCCGTGCCCGTCGCCCCCACCAGGATGATGTTGCTCTTCTCTATCTCCACGCCGTCGTCGGCTCCGCGCCGCAAGAGGCGTTTGTAGTGGTTGTAGACGGCCACTGAGAGGCACTTCTTCGCCTCGTCCTGCCCGATGACGTAGTCGTCGAGGAAAGCCTTTATCTCCCCGGGCTTAGGCACGCTCTCGAGGTCGCCCCACGGCTTTTCGCCCTGGGGGCTTGGGCTCGAGAGGTTACGCTTAACGATCTCGTAAGCTTGGTCTATGCAGTCGCTGCAGATGCAGCCCGAGCGCCCTGTTACGAGCAGCGGCACCTGCGTCTCGGTGCGTCCGCAGAAGGAGCAAACTTTCTTAGGCATTCTTTCGCCGGATATTAGTAAGTCTTTCGCTGAAAGTCAGGCAGTCTTTCGACGGAAGTCAGGCAGTCTTCTTGCCCTCGAGCACACGGTCCACCATGCCGTAGTCCTTTGCCTCCTGGGCGGTCATCCAGTAGTCGCGGTCGCTGTCAGCCCACACCTTCTCGAAGCTCTGGTGCGAGTGGTTGGCTATGATGGTGTATAGCTCGTTCTTGAGCTTCTGTATCTCCCTGGCGGTTATCTCGATGTCGCTTGCCTGCCCCTGCGCGCCTCCCATGGGCTGGTGTATCATCACCCGGCTGTGGGTCAGCGCGCTGCGCTTGCCCTCCTTGCCAGCCACGAGCAGGACGGCGGCCATCGAGGCAGCCATGCCTGTGCAGATGGTAGCCACGTCGCTCTGTATGAACTGCATCGTGTCGTAGATGCCCAGGCCTGCGTGCACGCTGCCGCCGGGGCTGTTGACGTAGATGCTTATGTCCTTGCCCGAGTCGACGCTGTCGAGGTAGAGCAGCTGCGCCTGAAGGGTGTTTGCGGTGTAGTCGTCGATGGCAGTGCCGAGGAAGATGATGCGGTCCATCATCAGGCGGGAGAACACGTCCATCTGCGTGACGTTGAGCTGCCTCTCCTCCAGGATGTAGGGGTTAAGGTACTGGTTCTGCATGCTTATCACGTCGTCGAGAGCCATGCTGCTGATGCCCAGGTGCCGTGTGGCGTACTTGCGGAAGTCGTCGTTCATAGTCATTATTGTTCAAACAGTTTATGGAACTCTTCGAGGCTCACCGTCTTCTCGCTTAGCGTGACGGCCTTGAGGGCTGCGTCTCTTACCTTGCGCTCTATGGTGCGCTCGGCGAGGCTCTCGCGCTGCTCCTTGTTCTGGAGCATACCCTCGGAGTACTTCTCGAGGATGTCGTCGGAGACGTTGCCCATGCCGTACTGGGCGAACTGCAGCCTTGTCATCTGCTTGGCGGTCTCCTTCACGTCGGCGGTCTCCACCTTAATGCCGAACTGCTCCACGAGCTGGTCGAGGGCGAGCTGCCACGTAAGAGCCTGCTTTGTCTTGGCGAACTCCTCGTCGGTAGGCTCGTTAGCGTCGTCCTTATGGTTCGCCTTGATGATGCGCCTGAGCATAGTGTCGGAGAGCTCAAGCGTGCCTATCCTCTGGAGCAGGTGCTCCCTGAGGTCGAGCATAAAGCGCTGCTCGCTCTGCGCCCTCAGCTCAGTCTCGAGGCTCTCCTTTATCTTGCCGCGGAAGTCCGCCTCGCTCTGGCAGGCTCCCTTGCCGAAGATGTTGTCGAACAGCTCCTGCCCGAGCGGCGCTGGCTCGAAGCGTGTCATCTCCTTTATCTCGTAGCTGAAGTCGCCCGTCTTAAGGGCAGCCTCCTCCTTCGTTATCTTAAGCAGGCTCGATAGCTCCACCTCGCTGCCGCCGTAGGCAGCAGAGAGGTTAAGCGTCAGTGTGTCGCCCTTCTTCGCTCCCTCGAACTTCGCCTTCTCCGTCTCTCCTTTCATATAGTCGGGCAGCATAACAGCGTCCTCCACCGTCAAGCCGCCCTCCGAGAGCTCCGTCAGCGTGCCTTTCACCATGTCCTTGGGCTGGTACTCGTCCACCTGCTTGTATTCCCCCGCCCTGCCTTGGTACGTCTGCACCTGCTGGTCCACCATCTCGTCGCTTGCCTCTATCCTGTAGAAGGCAATCTCGTCCGCCGTGCCGAGCTTAGCGTCGAAGAGGGGGGCGAGAGCCACGTCGAAGACGAAGCTGGCGCTCTCCTGCTCCTGCCAGTCGTCGGGCGTGAGCTTGGTCTCGCTTGGCAGAGGCTCGCCCAGCACGCCGAGCTTGCTCTCCTTTATATATGCGTACAGCTGCTCGCCCACGATGCTGTTCACCTGCTCGAGGGTCACCGCCTGCCCGTACAGCTTGCGTAGCAGTCCCACAGGCGCCTGCCCCGGGCGGAAGCCGGGCATTCGTGACTTGCGCCTTAGCTCCCTGAGTTCCTTCTCCACCTTCTCGGCGTAGTCAGCCTTCGTGACGGTCACGGTTATCTCGCCCGCCCCCTGTCCTGTCTTCT
>JAJPZF010000092.1 GCA_021204545.1 Prevotellaceae bacterium | reverse complement strand
TGGAGACGAGCGGCTTCAGCAAGATATTCCCCGAGGGCATCTTCGTGGGCAAGGTGACGAAGGTGAGGGACTCGGAGGACGGGCAGGCGTTGCAGCTCTCAGTGCAGCTGAGCGTCGACCTCTCCAGGCTCAACGAGGTGCTCGTCGTGGTGAACGACGACGAGGAGGACATCCACGAGGCGAAGGAGGCGGAGCGATGATGCAGGTCGCGCTCAGGAGGATATGGCAGGTGGCGCTGCTCACGGCCGCGCAGGTGCTCGTGTGCAACCACTTCCACCTCTTCGGCTACGCCACGCCGATGATATACGTGCTCTTCCTCTGCTACATCCCCATCAACGCCAACCGCGTGGCGACGCTCTGCTGGGCGTTCCTCTTAGGCTTCGTGATAGACCTCTTCTCAGGCACGCCAGGGCAGGCGAGCGCGTCGATGACCCTCGCAGCGTTTGCGCAAGCCCCCTTGCTCAAGGCGATGGCGCCGAAGGACAGGGCGGAGGACTTCACACCCTCCTTCCGCGCGCTGGGCAAGGGCAGCCACACGGTCTACCTGCTCGTGCTAACGTGCATCCACCACCTCGCCTACGTCGCCCTCGAGTACATGAGCTTCTTCACCCTCCTCGACGCCCTGCTCTCGCTCCTCGGCTCGCTGCTGCTGAGCATGGTGGTCATGCTTACCCTCGAGACACTCCGCGGCAGGAGGCGGCGGCAACAACTCCCTGCCGACTGAGGCGGCCGCGACTATGGGAGGCAAACAATCTCGTCGAAAGCGTTGGAACGGTCTCGTCGAACGTCTTGGAACTTGTTCAATGAAGGAGTTGGAACTTGTTCAATACACAAGTTGCAACTTGTTCAATGAAGAGATTGCAACTTGTTCAATGAAGAGACTCAAACACCTCGCCGTGAGGCTTCGCGGGATGATATCGGAGGAAAGCGATGGAGAACAGGAAGGACTACAGGCTCGAGAAGCGTAAGCTCGTCATCGGCGGCGCCGCTGTGTGCGTCGTCCTGATATTCCTTGTCCGCCTCTTCGCCCTACAGCTGATGAGCGACGACTACAAGCGCAACGCCGACTCCAACGCACTGCTCCAGCAGGTGCAGTATCCCGCGCGAGGCGCCATCAGCGACCGTGAGGGCCGCCTTCTCGTCTACAACCAGCCCTCCTACGACATAATGGTGGTGATGAGCGAGCAGAAGGGAGTGGACACGCTCGGCTTCTGCGAGACGATGGGCATCGACAAGGAGCGCTACGAGCAGCGGATGGAGGAGATAAAGGACCGCAGCCGCAACCCCGGCTACAGCAGCTTCACGCAGCAGGTCTTCATGAGCCAGCTATCCACAGAGGAGTACTCCCGCCTGCAGGAGAAGATGTTCCTCTACAGGGGCTTCTACGTCAGGAAGCGCACCATCCGCCAGTACGACTGCCACAGCGCCGCCCACATCCTCGGCGACGTGGGGGAGGTAAGCCCTGAGGACCTTGAGGAGGACGACTACTACCGCGGGGGCGACTACATAGGCAAGCTGGGCGTCGAGAAAAGCTACGAGAGGGAGCTGCGGGGAGTGAAGGGAGTGAGAATATTGCTCCGCGACGCCCAGGGAAGGCTCAAGGGGCAGTACATGAACGGTGCGCTCGACCGCCAGCCAGTGCCGGGCAAGAACCTCACGCTCAGCATAGACATCGAGCTGCAGGAGCTGGGCGAGCGCCTGATGAGGGGCAAGCTGGGCAGCATCGTGGCCATAGAGCCCTCGACGGGAGAGGTGCTATGCATGGTCTCCAGCCCAAGCTACGACCCCAACCTTCTCGCGGGGCGTGAGCGGGGGAAGAACCATCTCGCCCTCGCCGCCGACCCTATGAAGCCGCTGCTCAACCGTGCCATCATGGGGCAGTACCCGCCCGGCTCGACGTTCAAGCCAAGCCAGGCACTGACGTTCCTCGAGGAGGGCATCATAACGCCCGCCACGTCATTCCCCTGCAGCCACGGCTTCCACTTCAGAGGCCTCACCGTGGGCTGCCACGGGCACGCCTCGCCCCTCTCGCTGCTGCCCGCGTTGGGAACGTCGTGCAACGGCTACTTCTGCTGGGGGCTCTACTATATGTTCGGCAACAGGAGGAAGTACCCCCGGGTGCAGGACGCTATGACCCGCTGGAAGGACTATATGGTGAGCATGGGCTTCGGCTACAAGCTGGGCGTTGACCTGCCGGGCGAGAAGCGGGGGATGATACCCAACGCCGACTTCTACGACAAGGCTTACCGCGGCAGCTGGAACGGACTGACGGTCATCTCCATAGCCATCGGGCAGGGGGAAGTCAATCTCACGCCCTTGCAGATAGCGAACCTCGGGGCAACGATAGCGAACCGCGGCTACTACATCACGCCGCACGTGGTGAAGGAGGTGCAAGGAGAGCCGCTCGACACCGCCTACACCCGCCGCCATTACACAATGGTCTCCCGCAGGAACTACGAGACCGTGGTCGAGGGAATGCGAAGGGCGGTGACGGGAGGAACGTGCCGCGTGGCCGACAACCCCTGGTACGAGGTGTGCGGCAAGACGGGCACGGCGCAGAACCGCGGGCACGACCACTCCGCCTTCATGGGCTTCGCCCCGAAGGACAGCCCGAAGATAGCCGTCGCCGTGTACGTCGAGAACGGAGGCTGGGGCGCGACCTACGGCGTTCCCATAGGGGCGCTGATCATGGAGAAGTACATCAACGGCAGCCTCTCGGAGCAGAGCGAGGAGAAGGCACGGCAGATAGAGGAGAAGACCATATACTATGGCAGCGGCGAGAGATAGGCGAAGGGGCGTGGCAGGCTCTATAGACTGGTTCGTGGTGCTGCTCTACCTGCTGCTGCTCGCCGCGGGGTGGGTGAGCGTGTGCGGCGCGAGCTACGACCCCGACCTCGGCATCAACTTCCTCGACCTCAGCACACGCAGCGGCATGCAGCTTGTGTGGATAGGCACGTCGCTCGCCATAGCCTTCGTCATTCTCTGCGTGAACGAGAACGTCTACGACGCGTTCGCCTACATCTTCTACCTTGCCTTCATGCTCCTCTTGCTCGTCACGCCCTTCGTGGCCCACGACATCAAGGGCTCCTACTCGTGGATAAACATAGGGCGCTTCAGCATACAGCCCGCAGAGTTCGCCAAGTTCCCGACGGCCCTCTGCCTTGCCAAGTACATCAGCCGCTACGACTTCTCGATGCAGCGCTGGCGTGACTTCCTGCTCACCTGCCTAATCATCGCCCTGCCCATCGGGCTGATACTCTTGCAGAAGGAGACGGGCTGCGCCTTGGTCTACTTCGCATTCTTCGTCGTGCTTTACCGCGAGGGGCTGCCGGGGAGCATACTGCTCGCGGGCATCTGCGCCATTGTCTACTTCGTGGTGGGCATACGCTTCGGCGACGTGCCCTTGCTTGGCCTGGAGGAATGCTCCTCGGGGCGGTTCTGCGTTCTCTTGCTCATTCTCGTCGTCACGCTGTGCATGACGAAGGTCTACGCCCGCCGCCACGCCTTCCCCCTCTGGCGAGTGCTCGGGGCGGGACTTATAGTGATTGCGGCGTCGCTTGCGGTGGCTCTCTGGGTTGTCAGCTACGACGTTAACCTCCTTCTGCTGCTTCTCTCGGCCGTGGCAGTGGTGTATCTGCTCGTGAGAGCCATCGGCGAGCGAGCTATGCGCTATGTGTACATCGCCCTCTTCACTGTCGCCTCCGTGGGTTTCCACCTGAGCTGCGACAAGGTTATGGACAGCGTTCTGGAGCAGCACCAGCGCACCCGCATCTACGTGCTGCTGGGAATGGAGGACGACCCACGAGGCGTGGGCTACAACGTCATACAGGCCAAGATAGCCATAGGCAGCGGCGGGCTGAAAGGCAAGGGCTTCCTTAACGGCACGCAGACGAAGCTCCGCTACGTTCCCGAGCAGGACACCGACTTTATCTTCTGCACCGTGGGCGAGGAAGAGGGCTTCACGGGCTGCGCCTTAGTGCTTGCCGCCTTCCTTCTTCTTATATTGAGGGTGATAGTCCTTGCCGAGCGTCAGCCCGACACTATGGGAAGGGTTTACGGCTACTCGGTGGCGAGCGTCATCTTCCTGCACGTCCTCATAAACGTGGGCATGGTGCTCGGTCTCGCCCCCGTCATAGGCATTCCGCTGCCGTTCTTCAGCTACGGCGGCTCCTCGCTGTGGGGTTTCACCATCCTCCTCTTTATATTCCTCAGGATGGACGCCGCGCACAAGCGCCTGCGCCAGTAGTCTGCGGCTGAATGTCTTAAGTGTTCAGCCCGAAAGTCTTAAGAGATTTTGGGAAAGTCTGCCGACATTTACAGGTCGTCGTCCAAGTCGCCTTCCATCTCCTCGGCGGTAAGCTCCTTGATGTTGCCGAACTCGCTCCAGCCGGCAGCCGACTTGTAAGCCTCCGACGCGCCCTCAGGCACCTCGAGGGTGCAGCGGCTCAGGTCGACGTCGCGGAAGGTCCTGGCCAGGCACGTCGGCGAGGAAGAACCCTTGCTCACTATGGTCTTCAGCTTCGGGCAGTTGCGGAAGGCGTAGTCTCCTATCGAGGTGACGCTCTCGGGCAGGGCTATCGAGTCGAGCTTTGCGCACGAGTTGTAGGCGTAGTTCCCTATATACTTCACGTTGTCCGGCAGCGACACCTGCTTAAGGCTTGCGCAGCTGCTGAAGGCGAAGTCGCCTATTATCGTCAGCCCGTCGGGCATCCGCACGCTCTTAAGCCCCCTGCACCCCGAGAAAGCCTCTGCGCCAATCGAGGTGACGTCGTCGGGGATCTTCACCGCCTCCAGCTTGCTGCACCCGCCGAAAGTATAGTCTCCGATGAAGTCGACATTGCCGGGAATGTTGATGGACGTAAGGCGGGAGCACTCCGAGAACGCCGCGTTGCCGATGGACGTGACGCTTAGGGGAATGGAAAACGTTGTGAGCGACGAGCAGCTGCTAAAGGAGCAGACGCCGATTGCCTTAAGCGAGGAGGGCAGTTTTATGTGGCTGAGCTTGCGGCACCAGGCGAAGGCGTAGTCGCCAATCTTCAGCAGGCTGTCGGGAAGAGCGACGGAGTCGAGCTTCGCGCATCCCATAAAGGCGAACTCGCCTATGGCGGTCACGGTGTACGTCGTGTCGTTGTAAGTGACGTGTTTCGGCACGGAGATGAGCTCCAGCTCGTAGTTACTCTCCGAGAACTTCGAGCGGAATGTCACCTCTACCGTCTTCTTCTTCATCGAGGTTATGTTGTAATACAAGCCATCCGCCTCGAAGTCGTAGGCCTGGCCCGCCAGCGAGCAGAACGCCAACAGCGTGCAAAGCAATGTTCTCATAAGCATCTTCATGGCTGTCTCATTACGTGTTCGCCCGCAAATTTACGAGATTATCTCCAATTAAACGCCTAACAATATCGTTTAACCTTCGTTAATTCTGCAAATCTCCGCTTTTGCCCTATCTTTGCGTCGCAACAGCTAAACGAAAACTCTGTGGAAACGCATGCCAAAAGCTGCAAGAAAAAAAGATTTTCTCTTAAGAGATTTGCCTCAGTTTCGGCAATGTTTTTTTGTTTTTCTTACAGTGTTTCCGCCCAAACATTTAAGTGGTTGAGCAGCAGTCAGGGAGAGTTTTGGCAGGCAAGCAAGCTCAGGCTAAGCAAGACAGCGGCGAGTGAGCCAATTCTCTGCGTAGACAAGGGCGACAGCCTTGGGATGCGGAACGGATTCGGCACGTGCTTCAACGAGA
>JAJPZF010000140.1 GCA_021204545.1 Prevotellaceae bacterium | reverse complement strand
GCGTGCTGAGGGCAAGCGTCTCGGCGTCGGGGTAGTCGGCGAAGAGCCTTGGGGTCACAAGGTTCACCCTCTTGTCGGTGCATTGGGCGCTGAGGATTACCGCCACGAGCAGCTGGAAGGGCGAGCCATAGTGAAGCTCCGTCTCAGCAACGGGCATAGCCTCTTGAAAGTAGGCAAGCACCCTCTGGTACAGCTCTTTCTTAGTCATCGCCTTGCAAAAGTACCGCCTTTCCCCTACCTTTGCAAAAACCAAAGCTATGAAACACATTCTTCTTACCCTGCTCCTTTGCTCCACGCTGCCCCTTATGGCTGACTTCGACGAACACTTCACCGACCGCACCCTAAGGGTCAACTATATCTTTAGCGGAGACAACCGCCACCAGCAGATACACCTCGCAGAACTGCTGCAAAGCCCCGGCTGGTACGGGCGAAGGGTCAACCTCACCCGCCTGCAGCTCAAGGGCAACGGGCAGATAGTGATGACCGACACGCTGGGCAGGGACACGCTCTACTGCCACTCCTTCAGCAGCCTCTTCCAAGAGTGGCAGACAACCGAGGAGGCGACACGTGTGAACAAAGCCTTCGAGAACTCCTTCCTGCTGCCATTCCCCAAGGAGAAGTGCAAGGTCACCATCACCCTCACTGATACCCATAACAAGGTGAGCAGCCGCCTCGAGCACATCGTCGACCCCACGGACATCCTCATACGCCGCACGGGCGAGAGGGGCGTCACGCCTTGGAGGTATGTAAGGCAGGGCGGCAGCTCTGAGGAGTGCATTGACATAGCCTTCGTGGCAGAGGGCTACAGGGAGGAGGAGATGGAGCTGTTCTACCGTGACTGCGAGCGTGCCGTCGACGCTGTCCTCAGCCACGAGCCCTTCAAGAGCGAGCAGCAGAGGCTTAACTTCGTCGCCGTAGCCTGCCCCTCCGAGGAGAGCGGCGTCTCCGTGCCCCGTGAGGGACTGTGGGTTAACACCGCCCTCGGCTCGCACTACGACACCTTCTACACCGCCCGCTACAACACCATCTCAGGAGTGTTCCACCTCTACGACCTCCTCTCGGGCATCCCCTTCGAGCACATCATCGCCTTGGTCAACACTGAGAGGTACGGCGGCGGTGGCATCTACAACTCCTACCTCGTGGCCTCGGCGCACGACGAGACGATGGCTCCCGTCGTCGTGCACGAGTTCGGGCACTCCTTCGGCGGCCTGGGCGACGAGTACTTCTACGACGACCAGTTCGAGACGCAGTACCCCTCCGACGCTGAGCCTTGGGAGCCTAACCTCACCACCCTCGTAGACTTCCAGAGCAAGTGGCAGGACATGCTCCCCGAAGGCGCGCCCATCCCCACGCCTGCTGACGGAGAGGACCTCTACACCAAGGTGGGCGTCTACGAGGGAGGCGGCTACCAGTCGAAGGGAGTGTACCGCCCCGCGCAGGAGTGCCGCATGAAGATCAACGAGGCTCCCGTCTTCTGCCCCGTCTGCGAGCGTGCCATACGCCGCGTCATCCACTACTACACCGAGGAGGAGCAGTAGGAGTTACTCCTCCGCCTTCCTGTCGGCCGAGAAGACCATAGAGTGGTCTATGCTCATCCTCACCTTCCTCGCCGCCTTGAGCATCTTGCCCTTGGGCGTGAAGCGCACCTGAGGCTTCTTCAACGCGTTCTCCACGGTCACCTCGTCCGCCGACTTCATATAGCGGGGGTTGACCACTATCCTTATCAGCCCCAGCTCCGCAAGGTCCACGGCGTTGCCCTCCGACAGCTCCGAGCACACCACCTCAGCGAGGCTGATGAGTGCGTTCCTTACGTCGCCCGTCGCAAGGGACGTTGCCTCGACGATGCGCCTCACAATCTCCTCGTTCAGCACGATGCGGCTTGTCTTGGGCATCGCGTAGTACACCGTCTCTCCCTTCGATCCGTTGAGGCGGCTCACATCCTTCTTGATGTAAAACTCAATTGCCATATCTAACTCCTTTCTGTTGATATTAGTGACTCTTCGCGGCACCCGTCTGCTGAGCGTTGGAATCCACTCGTCGAGTGGACCGCGACCCACTCGTCGAGTGGACCGCGACCCACTCGTCGAGTGGACTGGGGACCACTCGACGAGTGCATTCATGCCTACTCGTCGGATGCATGGCGCAAAGATACAGATAATCGTTGTAACGACTCACCTATGGGGCCGGTCTTTGTGAACGGATAAGCCCCCGCCTCGGGGTGAGGCAGGGGCTGAGGCCGATATTAGGGATTTAGCAGAATCCGTAGCTTCTGGGAGAGCTGGTCTTCGGTGGGGTTCGCCTACTTCACAAGCACCTTCCTCACAGTCCCGTCGCTGTAGCGGATAATGTTCACGCCCTTTTGAGGCGCATTCACTTGCTTGCCGTCCAAGGTGAAGAAAGACGAACCCTTCGCCTCCCCTGCGCTGCTTACGCTCTGCACGCCCGTGGTGTCGTACTCCTTGATATTGAGGAAGTCACTCCATCCGTAAGCCGCCGCATACGCTGCCTTAGAGCCTTCAGGCACGATGAGCGTGCATGTGCTTGTGTCCACGCCACTGAACACGTCGTACCAGCACGTGGGCGGCTCGAGGCTTAGCGAGGTCACGGAAGAGAGGCTGCCGCAACCACAGAAAGCGCCATCTCCTATGCTTGTCACCGAGTTGGGGATGGTGATTGAGGTAAGGCTGGCACAAAATTCGAATGCCCAGTTACCTATGCTTGTCACCGAGTTGGGGATAGTGATTGAGGCAAGGCTGCTGCAATACCCGAATGCATCAGCTGCTATGCTTGCCACTGATTCGGGGATGGTGATTGAGGTAAGGCTGCCGCAACTATAGAAAGCGCCATCTCCTATGCTTGTCACCGAGTTGGGGATGGTGATTGAGGCAAGGCTGGCACAATACCCGAATGCGCCATCTCCTATGTTTGTCACTGAGTTGGGGATAGTGATTGAGGCAAGGCCGGTGCAATACCCGAATGCGTTTGATTCTATGCTTGTCACGGAGTTGGGAATCGTCACAGATGTAAGGCTGCTGCAACGACAGAAAGCTGAGCTTCCAATGCTCGTAACTGGGTAGCTGGTATTATGGTATTCCACTGTTGAGGGGATATCGACGCTGCCAGTGTATGGACTGCCGTAGTTATAATAGTTTTCGCTCAAAGAGTAGGACTCAAACGTCACCGTGAAGGTTCTTGCTATAGTGTCGAGATTGTAGTAGATGCCGTCAACGTAGGCGTCGTAGGCGAAGCACGGGGCTTGCAGGGTTAGTGCCGCGAGGCACAGGAATAAAAATCGTTTCATACTCGTTGTTTTTACTTGTTTGTTTCTTGTTTGGCGGTCCTAAAGGGGCGGAAGGGGGACAATAAAAGAACGTGGACCAATAACTTCGTCTACGCTTTGGAGGTATCGCCAAACACCGTGCATTCATATACGAGCAAAAGCCCACGCATTCTGCGTGAGCATTAACTTTCACTCTCGAACGCTTTGCTAAAATTGGCGATTTTCCAAAGCAAGAATAAAGCTAACGCTTTTTATTCAGATGTCCTTTCTCTCTCTGTTACATATCGGTGCGGTTTTGAGTTTGTGGCACAAAGGCAGTCATTTATTCTCAACCTTACTGTTTGTTGGCAAAAGAAAATCACAGATAAGCAGATGAGTGCTTAAGGCTAGCCCCAACGTGGCTACGCATATTTATTTGTGGCAAACGTCAAAGGAGATGGGACGTGAGGCTGAGGCGGAGCTTCGACTATATCAGCAGAAGATAATCTGGGTAATGACCTGCGAGCCTACCCTCTCGTTGAGGCGGCTTGCAAGGAGCGTGCGCCCCATCGTGAGGTCTTGGCGCAGGGCGGGGCGCGTTATCTTGACGTAGAGGGTGGTGTTCTTTAGCCACACCTCCGAGGTGTAGCGTGCTACCGCGGGGCCTGCCACCTCGGGCCAGAGGCTTAAGGCACGGTGCTCGGCGAGAGGGGTCTCGAGGCCTTCCTGACGAAGGTAGCGGCGTATCACGTCTCCCAGTGTCTGCGTCTGGCGCTTCTTCATGGCGTGACCTCCCCTTGGCTGACGTGGAAGAGGCGGTGCTCCTCGCCCACTCGGGAGAGGATGCGGGAGAGATGCTCCCTGTTGGTGTCGGTGAGGAATATCTGCCCGAAGCCGTCGCCCGAGACGAGCCTTACTATCTGCTCCACGCGGCTTGCGTCGAGCTTGTCGAACACGTCGTCGAGCAGCAGGATGGGCGTGGTGCGGCTGGCGGTGTGTGCGAGGAAGTCGAACTGTGCGAGCTTAAGGGCGATGAGGAATGTCTTGTTCTGCCCCTGGCTTCCCTCCCGCTTGATGGGGAAGCCCTCGAGCGTCATCTCCAGCTCGTCGCGGTGTGTGCCGTGCAGGGTGTAGCCGACGGCTCTGTCCCTCTGCCTGTCTCTGCGTATCACCTCGGCGAGCGGTCCCCTTTGGCAGTGGGAGACGTACGCGAGCCCCACCTTCTCCTTGCCTTGCGAGATGCGCGCGTAGTAGCTTTGGAACGGCTCGAGGAGGCTGTCGACGTACTGCCTGCGGGCTTGGTATATCAGCTCCCCTTGCTTGCCCATCGCCTCCTCCCAGAGGAAGAGCAGCTCAGGGTCGGGCTCTTGCTCCTGCCTTAGCAAGGCGTTGCGCTGCTGAAGAGCCTTGTTGTAGCTGAAGAGGGCTTCGAGGTACGGCGGGCTGCACTGCGAGATGACGGTGTCCATGAAGTGCCTTCTCTCCTCGCTGCTTCCCCCGATGAGCAGGCTGTCGGTGGGCGAGACCACGACCACGGGGATAAGCCCGATGTGGTCGGCGAGGCGCTTGTATGCCTTCTTGCCGCGGCTGAAGGTCTTCCTTTGCCCAGGCTTAAGTCCGCAGCACACCTCCTCCCTTGTGCCGTCCTCGCGCTCGTAGAGGCCCTGGAGAGACATGAACGGCTCTCCGTGCCTCACGGTGAGACTGTCCTGGCTTGTCGTCATGCTCTTGCAGAGGGAGAGGAAGAAGACGGCGTCGAGGATGTTGGTCTTCCCCTCGCCGTTGTCGCCTATGAAGCAGTTGATGCCAGGCGAGAGCTCCAGCTCCGCCTGCGCTATGTTCTTGTAGTTAATGACGGAAAGCTTTCTGAGTGTCATAGCCAGAGCGACGGGAGGCAAAGGTATGCAAAAAGGGGCTTAGGGGAAAATAAAGGCTTCGATATTTCACGCCTAAAGGTTATTTGGCTAACTTTGCGCGTCTCTTACAACAACAAGCAATATGGCAAGTAACAACAGAAGGCGGCAGAAGGCGGCGGCAAAGGAAGCCGTCGAGGAGGTGAGCTTCTTCGAGAAGCACCTGAGGCTCATAGCATACATCGCTGCCGCCGTCGTGCTCGTGGTGCTGGCGATAGTGCTGGCACGCATATTCATCAACAGGCGAGGCGCTAAGGCGGAGCTCGCCCTCTACCCCTGCGAGCAGTACTTCCTGCAGGGCAACTACGAGAGGGCTCTCGGGGGAGACGGGCAGCAGTGCGACGGTTTCCTCACCGTGGCGAGCCAGTACTCGATGACCAAGGCGGGCAATCTCGCAAAGCTCTACGCAGGCTTGTCGTACGCCAAGATGGGGCAGTACGACGAGGCAAGGCAGTATCTCGAGAAGTTCAGTCCGAGGAAGGACGAGATGATAAGCCCCGCAGCCCTCGGGGCGCTGGGCAACACCTACGTGCAGCTGGGCGAGCAGGAGAAGGGAGCCGAGACGCTGG
>JAJPZF010000221.1 GCA_021204545.1 Prevotellaceae bacterium | reverse complement strand
CAGCATCCACTTCCGCACTGGGGAGCTGGGGCAGGGCAGCCGAACAGCCCTTCCCATCTTCGGGTACTTCGCGCAGAGCCTCCTAAAGGACGAGCGCTTCGCCCGGTATTACCGCAAGTTCCCCGCCTCGCCCACAGAGCCCATAGACGCAAGCTGTTGGACCTGTGCGGGCTACTATGCGCAGCCTGACACGCTCGCCCACGACACCATCAGCGAAGACCCCTCAGTGATAGCCCGACACACCACGGTGTTCACCTCCGAGACTATAGAGGACGCCCCCCAGCCCAGCGAGGAGGAGGGGCAGCAGTAGTATAACACCCTTCGTTACGCCTCACGGTGAGACTCCGTTACGCCTGTATAGTACCCGCCAAAGAACCCCTCGCAAGGGGTTCAAGGCAACCCCTCGCAAGGGGTTCGACGGAACCCCTCGCAAGGGGTTACTTGAAGGGTGTTATACAGGGACCGCGAAGGGTGTTATACAGGGACCGCGAAGGGTGTTATACGGGGACCGCGAAGGGTGTTATACGGGGACCGCGGCGCCTCACGGTGACCCTTGGCGGGGGAAATACGGTACTTTTTGGGGCGGAAGACCGTAATATTTGGTGATAAGTGTGTTGCGGAAGAGAAAAACGCTTATCTTTGCGCGTCTACTTTAACTACTCACTACTCTATTCTAAACTTAACTACTATGACGAACAGATTACTAACACTCACGGCGGCCGCGGCCCTCTGCCTCGCCGCCCAAGCGGCTGACTGGACAGCCCCCGAGCTGCCCACCGAAGCCTCGACGACGCTCGTCTCAGGCAACAGTTACCAGATCAGGAACACCGCCTCGAACATGAGCGACTTCTACCTCTCCTGGGGAGCAGTCACCTGGGACTACAACACAGCCCTGCAGCTCGTTGAGAGGACAGAGACCAGCACCATCATCACCTACAAGCTCGAGCAGACGACCGACGGCTGGACAATGCTGAACGAGGCTACCAACAAGTACACCTTCGTGGCAGGCATCCTGGGCGAGAGCGACGGGGAGAACCTCTCCGACTTCTACGGCTACGGCAAGCTCTACGTCGACATGGCTGACCAAGGGCACAACGTCTTCAGCATCACTCCAAGCACAGGCAATGCCTACCGCATTCAGATAGCGGCAAGCGACGACACCTACGGAGAGCAGGCGACGGCGGGCAAGTACCTCGGCTGGATAGACAACGTAAGCGCAACAGACTTGGTCTACGCCGTCTACGCCTTCCTCGACCCCACGGAAGAGCACAACTGCTGCGACTGGGAGCTTGTGGACATGACCACCTACAACGCCCGCCTCAACCTCTACAACGCACTGCTCGAGGCTGACGAGGCAGGCATAAGCACCACCTCGGCAGGGGCTGTCTACGAGAACAGCAGCTCCTCGGTGGACAACCTGAAGGAGGCATACAACTCACTGAAGGAGGCGTTGGCCGAGCAGGTAGTCGGGAAAATAGTGGACGGCACCGCCAACGACGTGACCGCCCTCATCGAGAACGCTGACTTCTCTGACGGCACGCTCTCGCCCTGGGTGAGCACCACTGGCAAGCTTGTCTATGACAGCTCGACCTACCCCAACAGCGACTGCAACGTGACCGACCTCAACGACAACTACACCTACAACCACTGGGCAGCTGCTTGGCAATCTTCCAGCAGTGGCGGTCTTGCCGACGACAATGTCTACCAGACCATAGCTTGGGTTCCCGCCGGCACGTACAAGCTGACCTGCGACATGGTGGCACAGCACAATGAAGATATGCCCGAGGGCGTGTTCCTCTATGAGACCAACAACGGCGAGACGAAGGAGCTGGAGTGCAAGCACGACGAGACACAGTGGGCAGAGCTCGTGGCTGCCGGCACATATAACCAGCTCATCATGCACCCGACGCTAACGTTCAAGGTGGAGACAGCAGGAGAGCTGACCGTGGGCGTGAAGATGGTAAGCACGAACTGCAACTGGGTATACTTCTCTAACTTCAAGCTGACCTACTACGGCGAGACGGACGCAAGCGAGGCATACCTCGCCCTCGAGGCAGCCATCGAGGAGGCAAAGGCTTACCTCGACACCGAGACCTATTACTACAGCGCAAGCGGACTGAGCACCCTCACGCAAGCCGTCAACACCGCAGAGAACGCGCTGACAGGCTCTGACGAGGAGATGGAGGCGGCACAGACCGCCCTTGAGGACGCAGTAAGCGTGGCTAAGGCAGACATACAGGCTTACTCGGACTTCGCCGCCTACCTGCAAGAGCTGCTCGACGCACAGGCTGACTTCGCCGGCGGATACGACGACATAGCAGGAGAGCTCTCCGACAAGTATGATGAATTGAAGGACGCCTACGATGCTCGGGAGACTACCGTAGAGGCTATCGAGGAGGAGATAGACGGCTACACCGACTGGCTGAGGGAACTCGTCACTGACGCAATGCCCGAGGCTTCCACCAGCAACCCTCTTAACATCACCTCCCTCTGCACGAACATGAACTACGCCAACAACACCAACGACGGCTGGACGCTGACACGCTCGGGCGGCAGCAATCAGGTCACCTACCACTGCGCAGAGGTGTGGAACGGCACGTTCACCGAGCTGCAGACCTTGGCAGACATGCCCGCAGGCTCTTACATGCTGAAGGCTAAGGCATTCTACCGCACCTCCACCACTGCCGACAGCTACGCCGCTTACGTTGGCGACGCTGACGCAGAGGAGATACTCACCTACCTCGTGGTGGCTGACGGCTCTGCCCAAGTGGTTAACATAGCCGCCGGCGCAATATCTGGCTTGACTGACGAAACCGCTCCCACTGGCTACGCTGCTGTTGGAGCGACCGACTATCCGGGTGTCTACCAGCCTAACACTATGCAGGCGGCAGAGTATGCCTTCAACCTCAACGACGCTTACGAGTGCCAGGCAACGGGTTACCTCGTCTCTGACGGCGACCTTACCTTCGGTCTGCGCAACGACGGTCCCATCATCAGCAACGCCTGGAGCATCTGGTCGCAGCTGCGCCTCTACTACTGCGGCGAGGACATCAACCAGCTCTACCTGTCAATGCTGGCTCTTGCCGACGAGGCAGAGGAGCTTGACAACGAGGCAGGCTTGCTGGTGGCTGAGGCTGACACGAAGCTGCAGGCTGCCATAGCGGCTTCCGAGGACTGCTCGGATACTGACGAGGACGCCATCTATGCCGTCATTGACCAGCTGAACGAGGCTATCGCCTACGGCAAGGAGTCCATCGAGCTGTACGACGAGCTGAGCTACAGCTACACCCTCTACTCTGACTACGTGATGACTGACGACCGCCTCGACAACTGCGACGACAGTGACTGGGACGACCTGCTTGACGACATCGCCTCCGTGATAGGAGACACAAGCTCCTCCTTCGAGAGCAACGCCGAGATAGAGAAGTACATCAGCGACCTTAAGACTGGCTTCACCGCCTACGTCATCTCAGGCGTGGACATGGACAGCGCCACTGAGGATAACCCCGTCGACATCACGCCCGCACTGCTTAACTCCAACTTCGACGGCTACGGCATGGCGGACAGCTACACCATGTTCTGGACGCTCGACGTGGACGGCGGCACAAACGGCTCGAAAGAGGATACGAGCCTCTCGAGCAACAACACCAACGCCTACGAGTGCTACAACAACACTTTCTTCCAGGTATCCCAGACCGTCGAGGGACTGCCCGAGGGCTACTACCGCGTCAGGGTGCAGGGCTTCTACCGCGCTGGCACTAACGTGGCGAACGCCGACTCCATCCGCGCCTACGGCGAGGAGTACGGGCAGAACGTAATCCTTATGGCAAACGTCGTGGCGCGCCCGATATGCAACGTTATTGACGGCGGCATGACTACCGACCCGGGGATTACCGATGAGTCGAGCGAGATCATAGAGATTAACGGCACAGACACCACCTTCGTGTACGTGCCCAACACAATGGAATCCTTCCTGCAATACGTTGACCTTAACGCCGACGTGGAGGACTACTACTGGACAAGCGCCGACGTGGGAGTGACGGACGGCACACTGACCGTGGGCCTTCGCAAGGAGACGCACATCGACAGCGACTGGACTATATGGAACAACTTCGAGCTGCTCTACCTCGGCACCGAGATGCCCACTGGCATTGAGGACCTCCAGGGCGAGGGCGCAGGCAAGGGCGCAAGCGACGCGGACGTCGTGCTGACGCAGGTCTTCACCGTCGACGGCACGCAGCTCTCACGTCCCGCCAAGGGCATCAACATCCTCAGGAAGACGCACGCCGACGGCAGCGTGAGCGTGGAGAAGGTGCTGGTGAAGTAAGCTCGCCGGCAAGGCACTGACCTAAAGTCCCCCTCCCCTTCGCAAGGAAGAGGAGGGGGACTTCTTCGTGCCCGCCGCCAAGCCTCGTACTACTCTTCGCAGTCCCTCGTACGAGGCGTTTCAACTCGTAGCCCTACGAGTTGGAACTTGTAGGGCTATGAGTTGCGGGACGCAGGGCTACGCTTCGCGGCCTCTCTTAATACGGGCATCCCCAAGGCTTGCCCGTGACGGTCATTTTCTCTACCTTAGCGGCGTGAGATTCCTAAGCGACCTTCTCGACCTGCTCATCCCGCGCTATTGCGCCGTGTGCCACGAGCCGCTCACCCCGACGGAGAGGCTCGTCTGCGGCCGCTGCCTGCTCGGGATGCCCTACACCCGCATCAACGACCTCCAGGACAACGAGGTGACGCGCCTCTTCTACGGGCGCTTCCCCATCGAGCGGGGCTACAGCCACATCTACTACGGCAAGGACGCTCCCACGCACCCGCTGCTCATGCAGCTGAAGTACGGGCATCGCCCCGACATCGGCCGTGTGATGGGGCTGCTCATCGGGCTGCAACTCAGGAGGAAGGGCTTCTTCGAGGGGGTGGACGCTATAGTGGCTGTGCCGCTGCACTGGCGAAGGCAGCTCCGCCGCGGCTACAACCAGAGCGCCCAGCTCGCCAAGGGGCTGGGCCGGGCGACGGGCATACCCGTCAGGAAAGGCATAGCGAGGCGAAGGGTGAACAACACGTCGCAGACACGCATGAACGACGGCAGCCAGAGGAGGGACAACGTGGAGGGCATTTTCGCCGCTCGCCAGACAGGCCTCCGCCACCTCCTGCTCGTCGACGACGTGCTGACCACTGGGGCGACCATCACCGCCTGCGCCGATGCGATACTGCTGGCGAACCCCGACATGCGCTTCAGCGTGCTGACGCTGACCAAGGCGCACTGAGGCAAGTGAATACATAAGGAAAGGGACAAAGGAATATGGATGAGTTCTGCGTGAATATCTTAGGCTGCGGCTCGGCGAACCCGACGCAGAGGCACCGCCCCGCCTCGCAGGTGCTCTCGACGAGGGGGAAGCTCTTCATGGTGGACTGCGGCGAGGGCACGCAGACACGCTTCGCCCGCCAAGGGCTGGGCATAGGGCGGCTGGGGCATATCTTCCTCAGCCACGAGCACGGCGACCACTGCTTCGGGCTGCCGGGGCTGATAAACACGATGGGACTGCTCGGCAGGACGGCAAGGCTGCACCTGCACGCCCCCTCGTCGCTCGAACCCTTCGTGAGCTTCATCACTACGAGGCTCTGCCGCGACGCTGGCTACGAGATAGTGTTCCACAGCTTAGACCCGAGCGAGCACGCCCTGATATACGAGGACAGGCGTATGGAGGTGTGGAGCCTGCCGCTGAGGCACGGCGTGCCTTGCTGCGGCTACCTCTT
>JAJPZF010000188.1 GCA_021204545.1 Prevotellaceae bacterium | reverse complement strand
TAGAGGACGACACCTTCACCGCCAACAAGAAGCGTGTGCTTGCCATCTGCTCGCTGCTTGTTGAGAGGGGGCTAAGCAAGCGCCTGCGCTGGCTGTGCAACGCAAGGGTAGACCTCGACCTTGAGACTATGCGGGCGATGAAGGCGGCAGGCTGCAGGCTGATAATACCCGGCATAGAGAGCGGCAACCAACAGATACTGGACAACATCCACAAGGGCACACGTGTGGAGCAGTTCGCCTCCTACGTCTCCAACGCCAAGCGGGCGGGGCTGCTCATTCACGCCTGCTACATGGTGGGCAACCGGGGCGAGACCCGTGAGACGATGATGGACACTCTCAGGCTCGCCCTTCGCCTTAACACCGACACTGCGCAGTTCTTCCCCCTCATCCCTTACCCCGGCACTGAGGCGTACGACTGGAACCTCAGGCACGGCTACATAGAGCGTGACTACGAGAAGTACTGCCTCGAGGACGGCACGCACAACACAGTGCTCTCCCTGCCGGGGCTGTCGGCCGGGGAGATGGTGAGCTTCTGCAACTACGCCCGCCGCCGCTACTACCTCAGGCTGCGATACATACTGTACCGCCTGCGTGTGGGTCTGGCCAGCCCCTCCGACCTGCGCCGCTCCCTCAAGGCGTTCGGCAAGCTGCGCAAATACCTCTTCAGGCATAGCGGATGATAAGGAAGAAGCACGGACACCACCTCGTCTCGGTGGTCATGCCTATGCATAACTCCGAGAAGTACGTAGGCAAGGCGATAGAGTCCGTGATGGGGCAGACCTACGACAACTGGGAGCTGCTCGTCGTCGACGACGGGAGCACCGACCGCTCCTGCGACGTGGTGAAGGCTTACGCCCAGAAGGACGGCAGGATAAAGCTGCTCATCAACGACAACCCCACAGGCATGCCCTACTCCCCCCGCAACTACGGCATACAGCGGGCGAAGGGAGACTTCATCGCCTTCCTCGACAGCGACGACCTGTGGCTCCGAGAGAAGCTCACGCAGCAGATACCACTCTTCTTCCACGACAACATAACGGCCGTCGTCTACTCCGACTACGAGAAGATAAGCGAGAGCGGCAAGCGCTCGGCGCGCATCATCTCAGCCCCCGCCAAGACGAACTACCGGCAGCTGCTCTACGGCAACGTCATCGGCAACCTGACGGGGATATTCGACGTGAGGAAGGTGGGCAAGAGCTACTTCACCAACGTGCACCACGAGGACTACGCCTTCTGGCTGTCAGTCCTCAAGAGCGGCTACATAGCCCGCAACACACAGACCGTGGCCGCCCTGTACCGCGTGCGCAAGACGAGCGTCACCGCCAACAAGCTCTCCATCCTTGGCTGGCAGTGGAACATCTACCGCAACGTGGAGAACATCGGCGTGCTCCGCTCCTTCTATTATTACTGCTTCTACGCCGTGAGCGCACTGTACAAGAGCATCATTTAGCGCGGCCGGACTTAAAAGTCGCCGCGGCTTTTCCTGAAAGTCGCCGCGGTCCCTCGTAGGAGGCTTCGCGGCCCCCGGGCGTCAGTACTTGCGGAAGGTGAGCGTGCCCTCGGGGCTGCTGAGGACGAGGTGGCTGTCGGAGAGAGCGTCGACCCGGAACTTGCCGTCCTTTGGTATGCCGCACTCGCTTACGTCCTCGAAGCTCACCCGCTCGTCGTAGGGGCGGCTGTAGACGCTGTCGACGAAGAGGCTGTCTGGGGTGTGGGTGAAGAGTGCGAGGAAGGTGCCGACGCCGCTTCGCTGTATCTTCATGAGCTGCAGCTGGAAGCTGTAGTATATCCTCTGCTCGTTGGTGGCCACGACGGAGTCCTGCGTATCTCTCCACTCTGTGAGCTGCCACATGCCTCCGAGGTCTCCGTTCGTGTCCCGCTTGTTCTCGCAGGAGGCGAGCAGGCATATAAGTACAGCAAGCGAGGCTTGCCTCAAAAAGCCCCGGAGGGGTTTCGGAGGGATGGCCGTGGGTTGCGACCCCTCGGTTTTTGCGTGTCTCATCTCTGTTTCTTTCTCTTGTGGTTTATCCAGCCCGTGTAGGCGGCTGTGAGCATAAGGCCCTTGCCCTTGCCGAGGAGCGTGCCTCCGTTCTGCCCGTAGTCGAGGGTGAGGCTGAGCCCCGGCACTTGCGTGGGGGCGTAGGTGGCCTCTACGAGCAGGTAGTTGCCGTAGGCGGGGTTGAGGAGGGGCAGAGAGTACGAGCCGAGGCTCTTCTCGTGTGTGAAGAGCAGGCGGTAGCTTATGTAGCTGGTAGGCTCTCCGCTCAGGCCGAAGTGGCTGGCGATGACGCGGTTGTTGCGGAAGAATATCTCCTCGCCGTTGTTGTATATGGGCGAGAGCAGCAGTGGGTTGCCAAGGGCGTAGCCTGCGTGGTGCCAGCCCGTGTAGGTGCCGTGGTTGTAGTAGTTGTCCGTCGAGCTTATCTGGTAGGGCAGGGCTTCCGTCGCGTCGTGGTAGACGCTTCCGCTCTGGTCGGTGGTGCGCAGGTGCTCGTAGAGGAGCGTGGAGACGAAGTGGTTGCGTGGCAGCCTGAGCTCGCCTCCGTAGAGCATGTCCTTCCAGGCGTACTGCAGGAAGAGCTGGCTGTGGTCCTCGAAGAAGTGCTCGGCGTAGAAGCTTGCGCCGAAGAGCTTGCCGTCGTAGTCTGCCCTGATGTGCCAGCTGCCGAGCTGGTTGCCCTCGATGTTCTTGTAGTTGAAGTCGGCTGCGTCGGAGCCTCCCATTATGAAGGCGTGCCAGAAGCTCTTGAGGTTGTGGCTCATCTTGACGTGGGAGGCGTCGAAGTCGCTCGTGTCGTCGTCTCGCTTTATCACGTTCCACGCCTCGCCGCCGAACTGGTCGCTCATCTCGAAGCCGCCAGTGAGGCTGACGGGGAACTTCTCCCTGTTGCCTATGCGGAGGAAGCCCGCCTTGCTGTGGTAGAGCACGTTCTTGGCGTAGTGTCCCTTAGAGCCCGCGTGCGTCTGCTGCCACTGGTTGTCGGTGAACATGCCGTAGGCGATGTGCCCCTTGATGGCGAGCCACTTGCCCGTGCGGGGTATAGTCCAGAAGTCGGGCAGCTCGAGCCTCACCTGCGGTATGGGGCGGGCGTTGATGCCCGTTGTCATTCCGCCTGAGCTGAGCTGCTGGTTCTTCAGCTCGAGTGGCCGCTCCTTCTGCCCTATGCTCAGCTGGATGGCCTTGAAGCGGAAGTCGGCGTAGAGCTGCTGCACGATGGCTTTGCTGTCGTGGTTGATTGCCCCCACGAAGTCAGCACCGTAGCCGAAGCGCCAGGAGCGCAGGCTGTCGGCGGAGGTGCTGCGGCTGATGCTCGCCCTGAAGAGCCCGCTCTTCGTCTCCAAGGGTCCCAGGCCGTAGCGGTTGCTTGTGAACCAGAAGGGGGCGTAGTCACCGCTCCCCGCTGTCATCTGTGCGGAGGCGCTGTACTGCACGTCCTCCCCCAGGCGGCTTATCTGCGCCTTAGCCCCAAGCGAGGCAAGGCAGAGGAACATCAAGGCAAAGGTCTTTCGCATGACGGTTAGTCGCTCTCCGGCGGCAAAGGTAGTGCAAGCGAGAGCAATAAGCAAGCGAAAGCGCAGCTTTCGGCTTGTGTTTGCCGAGCGCAGCCTACCTTCGCTTCAGGGCCAAGGTAGTGATTTTGCTTGGGAAGAATTGCCTTTGCCCTCTTTATTCCCTAACTTTGCCGCCCAAGGAACGTAGCGATGAAGACAAGGCGCAACGCTGACGCGGCAGTTTGGCAATGGCTGGTGGCTGTGGTGGACGTGCTGTTGCTCGTGGGCAGTACGCTCTTGGCTTACTCCCTTATGCTCGCCTTCTTCCCCCGTCACAGCGTAGTGTGGGCAGAGGCGTTGTGGTGCTGCGCCCTTTCCTCTGCCTGCTATCTTCTGCTCACGGTGTACCTTCCCTCCGTTGCTCTGCGCCCTCAGGTGCGGGCCGACGAGCTGATGCAGAGGTGCTTCCGCAAGGCAGTGCTGCTGTATGCCTTCACCTGCTGCGCCCTCTCGTTCCTTCGGGGCATGCCCGTGGCGCACGTCTTCCTTTTGGTGGCGCTGCTCATCTTCGCCCTTTTGCTGCTCTTGGAGTGGCTGCTCGTCAGGGCTTTTGCCCGCCTTGTGCGCTGCCGCAGGCGCAGGCGTGAAGGCTCTGAGGCTGAGCGGGAGCAGGGCTGGGCGGTGTGCGAGTTGCCGCTGGAGTACGGAGAGGGACAAACAAGCGGAGGGTGCGAAGTGCCCTTGAGCCACTTCCTTAACCGCATGCAGAAGAGGGTGTTCGACCTCCTCGTGTCGCTGCTCTTCCTGCTCACCGTGTATCCTGTCATATATATGGTGCTCTTCGTCATAACGAAGTGGAAGAGGCACAGCTCCGTCTACGTGGTGCGTCGGAGCGCGGGTATGAACGGCAGGCAGTTCGGCCGCCTTCTGTTCCGCTGCGGGCAAGGAGCGCTGAAGGAGCTGCCCGTGTTCCTCAATGTCTTCGCGGGGAGCATGAGCTTGGTCGGCTCGGTGGTCAGCAAGGCGGGAGAGGGGGAGTACCTCAGTCTTGCCGATGACAGCGAGATAAGCCACAAGCCGAAGCCGGGACTTGTGAGCTGGGCGGGGCTTAAAGGCTATAGCCTCGACGAGGGGGAAGCGGAGGAGTGCCTGAAGTGCGACGAGTGGTATGCCCGCAATTGGTCGTTCTGGCTCGACGTGAGCATCCTGCTTCACTGCCTTCTCAGGCGGCGTTGACGCATAACCGATACAGACTTAACCACAAGAGAGAACGATATGTCGATATTCAGCAACTTATTCAAGCGCAAGCAGAAGGGGCAGATGAGGATAGGGGGGATGGAGGACTTCATGACCCTCATCCGTGTCTACTTTCAGGCTGTGCTTGCCAACCAGATTGGAATCACCAACCTGGCGGTGTTGCCCGACCTGAGGGTGTTCAAGCAGAGCCTTAAGGTGCAGACTGTGAACAACCGCCTCGGGCTGGGGGAGAGGAAGCGTTGCCAGGTGATGCTCAAGGAGATGTACGGCCTGAGCGACGGCTTCTTCAAGGAGATAGACGCGAGCCTGAAGAGGCACTGCCGCAACGTGAGGGAGATGCAGCCCTATCTGCTCGTCTTCCAGGACTTCTCGCAGAACCTCATGATGTCTCTCGGGCAGCTCATGCAGTGGAAGCTGCGCCTCCCCTCCTTCTTCCACAAGGCCCTGCTCAGCATGACCACAAAGACAGTGCACGAGGTGCTGACGGGCAACAAATGGAAGGACGACGCCATGCGCAAGTGCGTGGTGGCGGTGAGGAAGGGGCAGCAGAGGCTCGGCTTCACGGAGGGATGGATGGTGGAGTACGGCCACACCATCCTTATGCTGGCGAAGAAAGAGCCCCGCAACAGGATAGACGAGGAGAAATAGGCGGGGTTTTGGGCATATACCTTTGCCTTTTGTTGATTAATGCCTATATTCGCGGCATTACTGGCGTAAGAAAGGGCTGGAATGGTCAAGGAAGAAGCGGATTTGCTGGAACGCCTTCGCCTGAGAGTGCACCAGCTGTTAGAGCAAGACAAGGGCTTGCGGCAGCGTGTTGCCTCCCTTGAGGAAGCCTTAAGGCAAAGCGAGCAAGGCAAGGCTGAGCTCGAGCAACGGAACCTGCAACTCTCCGCCCAGTATGCCAACTTGAAGATTGCAAAGGCGATGGAGCTTAGCGAGGAAGACTCGCAGGCGGCTCATCGCAGGTTTGTAAGTCTGGTGCGGCAAGTTGATGAATGTATCGCTCTGCTTAAGTCATAAGGCGTTATGGCTGACAGGAGTGAGATATTGCATATAACGCTGAGGA
>JAJPZF010000016.1 GCA_021204545.1 Prevotellaceae bacterium | reverse complement strand
GAGATGACGGCTATCTCGGTGCTTCCCCCGCCTATGTCGACGACCATGTTCCCCTCGGGCGCAAGCACGTCAAGCCCTATGCCAACGGCTGCCGCAAGGGGCTCATATATAAGGTATATCTCACGCGCTCCCGCCTGCTCGGCACTGTCCCTGACGGCACGCAGCTCCACCTCGGTGCTTCCGCTCGGCACGCCTATCACCATCTTCAGCGAGGGGGTGAAGAGGCTGCGACCCGCCGACGCCATCTTGATGAGCCCGCGTATCATCTTCTCGCAGGCGTTGAAGTCGGCTATCACGCCGTCCCTCAGCGGCCTCACGGTCTTTATGTTGTCGTTCGTCTTCTCGTGCATCTCCTTCGCCTTCGCCCCCACGGCAATCATCTGCTCCGTCTTGCGGTTGAGGGCGACCACGCTCGGCTCGTCCACCACTATCTTGCCGTTGCTGATGATTATAGTGTTGGCTGTGCCAAGGTCCATTGCTATCTCTCTGTTAAGCGAAAACCATCCCATAGCTCTGCCTTTGCCTTTCTTGTTACGTTGTCTTACTTGCCCTGCCTCGCGAACCACTCGTGTATGGCGGTGTCGTACGAGCTTGACGTGGCGAAAGCCCTCGTGGCGAACTGCCGCCTCTGGGAGAGCGTGGTCTCCGCCCCTTGCTCTTGGAGCAGCTGAAGCAGCGGGGCGTAGTCGGCCCGCGATGATACTATCAGCACGTCCTCGTAGTTCTTCGCCGCCGCCCTTATGAGTGATATGCCGCCGATGTCTATCTTCTCTATCGTCTCCTCGACCGTCGCGCCGCTCCTCACTGTCTGCTCGAAGGGGTAGAGGTCAACTATCACGAGGTCAATCTCCGGTATGCCGTACTGGCTCATCTGCCGCCGGTCGCCCTCGTCGGAGCGACGGGCGAGGATGCCGCCGAACACTTTCGGGTGCAGCGTCTTAACCCTTCCGCCCAGGATGCTGGGGTAAGAGGTGAGGTCCTCCACCTTGCGGCAGGGGATGCCCAGCGTATCGACGAAGCCCCACGTGCCGCCTGTGCTGAGCAGCTCAACGCCCTCCAGGGCGAGCTTGCGCAGTATCTCGTCGAGCCCGTCCTTGTGGTACACGCTCACCAAGGCGCGTCTTATGCGCTTCTTGTCGTTGCAGTCTGCCATAGTGTATAGTATAAGAGTGGCGCGAAGGTACGAAAATAGGGAAACCATCACAAGCATTGCCCTATAGATTTTTAGAGTGGCTGTTATCTTACACACGCCTCGCCGCGGCGGTTAAACAACCTTAAGCTTGCCTCCCGCTGCTTAAACCTGTGCTTGCCGCCTATGTCTGAGATGGCGAACCAAAGATATGGAACGATGAAAAAGATTATTATTCTTGCTTGCGCCTTCATGATGAGCGTCGCAAGCTTCGCCAAGAGCGACTGCAAAGTGAGTGCCTTCGACAAGGTCAGTGTCAACGTCCCCGCGCGTGTGCGCTTCGTTCGGGGTGACGCGTATTCGGTCAGCGTGCGCTCCACCAACGAGCAGGAAGCCTCTGCCCTGCGCCTCAGCGTCAAGGACGGAACGCTAAGCGTCAGCTCTCTCGGCTCGCTCAGCGACGAGAGCGACATCTGCGTCACCATCGTCAGCCCTCGCCTGCCGCGGCTCAGCCTCGGCAGGGATGTCGAGATAAAGTAGCAAAGAGTATCTCGCGAGCTCACCGCCCCCTGCCCCCGTGGCTCGGGGCGGTGATGCGATTATGACGATGCCGCCAAGGCAGACGGTCATTAAACGCCTGCGAACCGCGACGTTAAGAGAGGCCGAAGGCTTGTGAGCTTCAGCCCGGCCCGTACGTTGCCGCAAGCCAAACACTACGTGTGAATCGAGAAAAGACTTATTAGGATTTGCCAAAAACCTAATTAGGATTTGCCAAAAACCTAATTAGGATTTGCCAAAAACCTAATTAGGAATTGCCCAAAACCTAATTAGGCGTTTTTATGGCCTTTTCGGAGCGTGTTACGGAGGGAATGAGCGGAACACGTCGCGAATATAGTGCATCTCGGCGAGATATGCAAGAGGCCGGGGGAATCAATAGCCAGCCATGGGGGCGAGGGAGCGTTGCCTCGCGCCGCGCCTGCCTATACCTCCATGTCGAGCACCTTTTCCACGAGGGGAGCCATATCGTAGTACTTGTACTCCGCCAGCCTGCCCGCGAACAGCACGCCGCTCTCCCTGGCCGCCAGTTCCCTGTACCGCGCGGCGAGAGCGTTGTTACGCTCGTCGTTTATCGGGTAGTAAGGCTCCTTGCCTTCCGCCCATTCTGAGGGGTACTCCCTTGTAAGCACCGTCACAGGCACTTGCTCCACCTCGGCTGCGCTCATCTCGAAGTGCTTGTGTTCTATTATCCTTGTGAAGGGCTGGGCATGGTCGGTGTAGTTCACCACGGCGTTGCCCTGGTAGTTGCTCACAGGCAGGAGCTCCTCCTCGAAGCGCAGGCTGCGGTACTCCAGCTTGCCGAGGCGGTGGCAGAAGTACTCGTCGACGGCTCCCGTGTACACTATCCTCTCGGCCCGCCTGCGCCAAGCCGCTCGGTCGAGGAGGTAGTCGACGCCCGTCAGGCACTCCACGCCCTCGAGCAGCGCGTCCGTGAGCCTGTTGTAGCCGCCCTTGGGGATGCCTTGGAAGAGGTCGTTGAAGTAGTTGTTGTCGTAGGTCAGGCGGACGGGCAGCCTTTTGATGATGAAGGCGGGAAGCTCGGTGCAGGGTCTGCCCCACTGTTTCTCGGTGTAGCCCTTCACCAGCGTCTTGTATATGTCCTCGCCCACGAGCGAGAGTGCCTGCTCCTCGAGGTTGCGTGGCTCGCTTGCCCCCTCGCGCCTCATCCTCTCGAGCGCGGCAGCCCTTTGCTCGCTTATCTTCTCGAGAGCCTCGGCGGGCGTCGTCACTCCCCACATCTGGTGGAACGTGTTCATGTTGAAGGGCAGGTTGTAGAGCCGCCCTCCGCTCACGGCGAGGGGCGAGTTGGTGAAACGGTTGAAGGGCACAAGGCTGCCCACGAAGCGCCACACTCTCTCGCTCGAGGTGTGGAAGATGTGCGCCCCGTAGCGGTGTACGTTGATGCCCTGCACCTCCTCGCAGCGTATGTTGCCTCCCGTGTGCGCTCGCCGGTCAATGACGAGGCAGCTCCTGCCCGCCTGCCTTGCCCTGTAGGCGAATGTGGCTCCCGTCAGCCCCGCCCCTACAATCAGATAGTCGTATCTCTTCATCTTGCTCATTGGTTTATTGCTTTAGTGCCTCCTTTATCTCGCTGGCCACGAGCCTCGTGTATGCCGTCGCTCCTCGGCGGTTAAGGTGATAGTTGTCGTAGAAGTAGTCGCGCCTGAGGGAGAAGGTTGTGTCGGCAGAGTGGTCGAGCAGGGTGACGCCATACTTGGCGCATAGCTGTCTCGCTGCCTCAAGCGGCAGTTCGCCCGCGGTCTCGTACGTCGGGGAGACGGCGAGGAAGAGCCTCGTCCTGCCCTTGCATTCCCTTATCAGCCGCTCGAGGTAGTAGAGCTTGAGGCTGTCAATCCCTGTCTCTTCCTCCTGGGGCTCGTTCTCCGCACCTTCCGCCATCTCCTCGTCAATCGGGTGGTAGCCCTTGCTGTAGATGTGCGGCGGGTGAAGGCAGTCCACGAGCAGGTCGGGCAGTGAGGAGTTGTAGCGGTACATCTGCGAGAGCATCTTGAGGCGCTCCGTCTTGTCCACCCGCCAGAAGATGGAGTCGATGCCTTCCCTGTCGTAGAAGTAGCGCAGGTTCTTCAGGTGGCGGTGGTTGTCGTCCTGGTTAGTGTCGTAGCGTGGCATCACCTCGTAGATGACCACCTTGGGGCAGTGACGGCTTGCCGCCATCCTCAGGTAGCCGTAGGCGCACACTATCCCGCAGCCCGAGAAGCCGCAGTTGTAGGCACTCATGCCCAGCCCTTCCCGCAGCACCTCGGGGTCGTAGTGGTTAAGGGCGCGGGAAGAGCCGAAGACCAGCACGTCCGCCCTCACCTCGTTGGCTATTTGCGTCATCCGCTTAGTCTCGCCCCTCCCCCTGGCGTTGTTGAGCAGGGCGGCGCAGAGCCTCCCCAAGGCAAGGTCGCACACCACGATTATCAGGGCGAAGAGGCAGAGGCGCTTAAGGAACTTCTTCATCTGCCCTTTAGAAGCTTGAGTAGATGAACTGCCCGCTGTCGAGCACGCCCGTCATAGCTATCAGCAGAAGGAGGCACACGTAGGCGCTCCACCTCAACGAGGTGTGCCTGCCCGCAAGCAAGTCGAGCCTCGCGGGGGCGAACTCCTGCGCCAGCTCCGCCGCAAGCACTATGCCCACCGCCACGACTGAGAACACGATGTCCCTCAGGCTCGCCATAAGCACGCTCCCGCCTTGCGTGAGCATCTTACTGACGACCCCCCAGCCTGCCGCTATCGTGGGCATGCGAAAGAAGACCCACAGCACGTCTATGACGGCGAACGTCACGAGTATGCGGGGCAGCCTGACGAGCCAACGCCTGCTCTCGCACCGTTGCAAGCCCAGAGCCTTCTCTATCACTTGCGCCAGCCCGTGGAGCAAGCCCCAAGCGACGAACGTCCAGCTCGCCCCGTGCCACACGCCGCTCACAAGAAAGGTGAGCATTATGTTCAGGTACGTCCTCCCCTTCCCTCTGCGATTGCCCCCGAGGGGGATGTACACGTAGTCCCTCAGCCACGAGCTGAGGCTTATGTGCCAGCGCCGCCAGAAGTCCGTCACCGAGACGGCGAAGTAGGGGCGGCGGAAGTTGTTCACCAGCTCGAAGCCCATCAGTCTGCCCACGCCCACAGCCATAAGGGAGTAGCCTGCGAAGTCGCCGTATATCTGCAGCGAATAGGCGAAGCTCGCCACGAGGCACGACGTGCCTGTGTTCCACTGCCACTCGTCAAGCACCACGTCGACGTACAGCCCCAGCCTGTCAGCCATCACCACCTTCAGGAACATGCCCCACAGCAGCGCCTTCAGGCCTGAGACTGCCTGCGTGTAGCAGAACCTGCGCTCTGCCTTTATCTGCGGCAGAAGGTCGCTGGCGCGGCTTATGGGGCCTGAGAGTATATGGGGGAAGAAGGAGACGAAGAGCGCGTAGTCCCACCAGTTGCGCTCCGCCAGTATCCTCCCGTAGTACACGTCGAAGAGATATCCCAGGGCGATGAGCGTGTAGAAAGAGATGCCCAGCGGCAGCGCCCAGTTAAGCCCTGGCAGGCTTGTCGCTATGCCAAGGCTGGAGAGCAGGCCGCACAGAGCGCCGCTGAGGAAGCCGTAGTACTTGAAGACCAGAAGGGGCAGCAGGGCGAGCAGGGCGAGGCAGGCGAGCAGCCGCCTCCGCCTTCCTCGAGCCTCAGGGGTCTTCTCCACCGCCAGCGCTCCCCAGTAGGTCACAGCCGTCACGCCCAGCAGCAGCAGTGCGTAGGCGGGCTTCCACTGGAGGTAAAGCCCATAGGAGGCGAGGATGAGGAAAGCGTTCCCCAGCCTGTGCCTCACCCTTGGACTGAGCGAGATGACACCGCAGAGCGCATAGTACGCCACGAACAGGAGGGGGAAGAGCCAGAGGAACTGGAAGGAGTTGAACACCATGCTTCAGGGAAGGCTTGCGCCGCGAAGGTACACATTATTTATCTGCCAGCATAGCCCCTGCGTCACGACTATACCCTTGCCCCCGTAGCCGCCACGATTAGCCCCGAACGCTCGTCCAAGCAAGAGTAACAAATGCGACCCATAGCGGAGCATTTGGATTGCTCGCGTTAGCGACACCCCCGGTATCGGACGCACAGGCAATTATAACCCCTTCGGGGCTATTAAGGCTAACGCCTTAATCCGGGGGTTCCGCTTCGCACTGGCCTT
>JAJPZF010000147.1 GCA_021204545.1 Prevotellaceae bacterium | reverse complement strand
TGAACCACCACTACCAGTTCTGCGAAAGCACCGACCTCAAGACCTTCAAGCAGGTAATGAACACCAAGACGAGCGGCAGGTTCACGCCACGCCACGGCACGGTGATAACCATCACGCAGCCTGAGCTCGACCTGCTACGGGCGTGGGAGCGCATCCTCGCCTACGAGAAAGACCTCCGCGAGCGTGCCATCCCGACGCTTAGCCTCTACCAGATACAGAACCGGAAGGAGATGCTCGAGGAGATACACCAGACGCTGAAGGCGGAGGCTTCTCTTAAGGCTTACGCCGCGATGGAGCAGAAGATCAAGGTCTTCCTCAGCAAGTAACAAGGACTAACCATACATATAATACCAGAAGCTTATGAAAAGAGTATTCCTATTCCTGCCTGCCCTGCTCTTTGCAGCAGGCGTGATGGCGGACAACAGCACCACCACCGTCGAGCAGGTGACATCGGAGGTTGACCTCACGACCGACGTGGACTACGTGATAACAAGCACCGAGCCCTTCGCAACGGCAGGCAGCGTGAACATCGAGAACACCGAGCACGCCGTCGTCATCATCTCGCACGTGAAGCCAAGCAAGGTGATAAGCACCTACCTCGACCATATATATATTAATGGAGAGCAGGCGGTCGTCGACGAGAACTGCCAAGTGAGGCTCTACGCCTCGGGCGCTATCGTCTATCCCTACGGCACGGACCTCAAGCCGCTGACCTGCTACTCGGAGGAGAACTACGGTGGAGACTCCTGCGACGACTACGGCACGGGCAACACGGGCGGCTATATGAACACCCTCACCACGGACATGCTTAACAACAACATACGCTCCTTCAAGCTCAAGCGCGGCTATATGGTCACCTTCGCCACTGGCATAAGCGGCTGGGGATACAGCCGCTGCTTCATCGCCGACAAGGCTGACCTCGAGGTCTCCTCCGTGCCTTCGCCGCTCAACGGCAGGGCATCGAGCTACCGCGTCTTCAAGTGGTATAACGCGCAGAAGAAGGGCTTGGCCAACGACACAGGAGCGGACATCTGCGACGCACTGAACGTGACGAGCTGCTACAGCTTCGGTCTTGGCGAGAGCCGCCTGCCCGACCAGGAGTGCGTGCCTCACCACATCTACGAGGACTGGCCGTCGTCGTCGGCTTGCGGAGGCGTGACTTACAGCCCTCACCTTAAGACAAACAACGAGCCGGGCAACACCTCGGACCCCAGCCCGCAGAGCGTGGACGTGGTACTCGACAACTGGCAGAACCTTATGCGCACGGGCATGCGCCTTTGCTCGGAGAGCAGCCACGACGGCAGCTGGTATCACATTAAAGACTTCATCGACAGCATAGACGCAAGGGGCTGGAGGTGCGACATCCTCGACCTGCACTGCTACTGGACTTCGGGCTTCGACAATATGAACTGGTACAGCAGCTACTACGGCAACGGCCGCCCCATCTGGATAAGCGAGTGGGTGTGGGGAGCCTCGTGGAACACGAACGGCATATTCGGCTCCGTGTCAAACACTGGCTCCTTCTCCACAGCCAACCAGCAGGTGTGCTACAACGGCACAGTGCCTATCCTGACGACCCTTAACAACAGCTCCATCGTGGAGCGCTACTACTACTGGAACAGCGAGGCCGTAGCCTCCAAGCTCTACTACAACGGGCAGCTCTCACTGCTCGGGCAGTACTACGCCGACATGGAGACCGACCTCGCCTACAACGCAGCCAACGAGTACGTGCCCCTGATAGTGTACCGCACCCCAAGCGAGCTTACTGGCACTTACACCAAGAAAGAGAACAAGTACGAGCTAAGCTGGTCTGACCCCAACGGCGACATGATGGACAGCCTACAGATACAATGCAAGCTGCCCGGCTCGTCAAGGTACGCCACCATAGCCACCTACATGCCCGAGGACAGCAACAGCAAGAGCGGAGTGACGTACACCTACACCGACAGCATCCCCGAGCCGGGGCTTTACTACTACCAAGTCGTGGAGTACTACAACGGCGGCAAGAAGATGACGACGAACGAGGTGAACGTGACCGTCTCCGCCGCCTTCAGCGTGGGAGCCCTGCAGTACGGGCAGCTGAAGCTCGCCACCAGCGACGAGGTGACCACAGACATCGAGGCGCAGACGACGGCTCCCTACGTCGTGACAGGCATGGTCAGCAACAAGAACAGCACCAACGGCATAACCAACCAGATCGTCTCCCTCTCGAAGGCAAGCTTCAAGTTCCGCCTCTACCCCTGGCAGCTCGAGACACCCGTCGAGATAAGCACCGCCGAGACGGTGGACTACATGATACTGCCGCCCGACACCATCTGGCATCTCTCAGACGACATGACCCTCATCTCGCAGAAGATAGGCACAGTGAAGGGCGAGGAGACGCAGGTAGTCTTCCCCGAAGCCTTCCCCGAGGGAGTGACGCCCGTCGTTGTGGCGCAGCAGAACACCAGCGTCAGCAGCTACGTGCCCGTGACGCCTAAGGTCAGCAACGTCACCAACGAGGGCTTCACCATCAAGCTCGTGGCGCAGGAGGGGCTCACCGTCAGGGCGGAGAACGTCAACTACTTCGCCTGCTCGCCCGGGCAGACGGCAATAGGCGAGGGCAAGCTCCTCACCGCGGGCAGGGACACTGACACACCCTGCGGAGGCACATCGAGGCAGACCGTCTACTTCAAGGACGGGCAGGGAGACACGCTGCACCTCGTCAACCCATACATCATAGCCGCGCCGCAGACCGACAACTACGCCGCCGCAAGCGTCTTCCGCCAGCACACAACGACGAGCGACGACAACGGAGCAATCATCTGCGCCTCCATACGCCGACAGGCCGACGGCACAAGCACCGTCGAGGAGAAGAACAACGCCTCCACGAACGGCGACTACATCGGCTGGCTCATCATCAGCGACGACACAGACGGCACCGACGACCTCGAGCCCCTCATCACCGTCGAGACGGCGATAGGGGAGGTGAGCGCCGAGACCTTCAGCCTCTACTCCGCCGACGGCTGCCTCTGGACGGACAACGCCTCCCTCCGAGCCTACAACACATCAGGCGTAAGAGTGCCCTTCGGCACAAGGCTGCCCGCCGGCGTCTACATCGTCACAGACGGCAGGCAGACACGCAAGATGGTCATCCGGAAGTAAGCCCGCGGCTTACACCGTCACAACGAGGGCGCGCCCACGAGGGTGCGCCCTCTTTCGTTGTCCCCATAGCCTGCCCTTCGTTCTCCCTGTATAACCCCCTTCACGGTCCCTGTATAACCCCCTTCACGGTCCCTGTATAAGGGGAACCGTGGTCCCTGTATAACACCCTTCGTACACCTGCTAACAAGCACCTCCGTTGAGGTGCTAACAAGCAGGTGTCCTGAGGTGCTAACAAGCAGGTGTGCGAAGGGTAGCCGTAGGCTTCGCGGCGTCTCTACCGTAGGCGCGAAAGCGCCTGTATAGTGCCCTTAAGCCCCCCTGTAAGCACCCCTCTGCCGCCCCTTAAGGCTCTTAGGCGCGGGAAAGAGCCGCCCGGAATGACAAAAAAACGCAAAAAGCCTTGGGCGTATCCAAATAAACCTTAAATTTGCCCTGCAAGCTGAGTTAACCCAACCATAAACCGAACATAACAATCAAAACCAACGTGTATGAAAAACCGTCTAAGCAAACTAAGCCGGAAGACGCACTGGGTGCTCGTCCTGCTGGCAGCCTGCGGCGTCGCGTCCTCGTGCAAGGATGAGTACACGCTCGACGACGAGAAGCCCTCGTGGCTCAACTCGAGCATCTACGCCAGCCTCGAGTCGAGCGGCGACTACAGCAACTACCTCAGGCTGCTGGCAGACCCCGACGTGAACAACGCCGAGGACGCCGACAACAACCGCGGCTTGGTGGACATCCTCTCGAAGACAGGCTCGAAGACCGTCTTCGTGGCCAACGACGACGCGTGGGCAGACTTCTTCGCCCAGAACGCACAGCTCCCCGAGGACGACCCGTGGCACACAGCCGTCGACTACGAGAGCCTCAGCGCCTCGCAGAAGAAGCTGCTCATCCACACCAGCATGCTCAACAACGCCATCGTCATGGAGAACCTCGCCAGTAGCGAGGGGACGAACGTGGTCAGGGGCGAGTACATGCGACGCTACACCGATGTTGAGGCGACCGACTCCATCACACACCTCGACGGCAGCTCCATCCCCGTGAACTACAACGAGGGCAACGACGAGACCGACTACTGGAGCCGCTTCCGCACCGAGAACGGCGGCAAGGGGCTATACCTCGTGGCGGACAGCTCGCTCTCGATGATGATACACTTCACCAGCGAGTACCTCACACGCAACAGCATAACGGACGACGACTTCGCCAAGTTCATGGGGCAGGAGCGCGTGACAAGCGACGTGCACATCTACGACGCCAAGGTGCTCTCGAAGGACGAGGTGTGCGAGAACGGCTACGTCAACGTCACGGAGAAGGTGCTCAAGCCCCTGCCCAACATGGCAGAGCTGCTTCGCACCAACGGGCAGACACGCATCTTCAGCCACATGCTCGACCGCTGGAGCGCCCCCTTCTACAACGCAGGCGTGACACAAGCCTACAAGAACGTGATGGCAGCCAAGGGAATAGACTGGACCGACTCCATCTTCTCGAAGCGATACTTCTCCGACCTCAGCTGGGGACACTCGGCACTGCTCAACGGCCCGCAAGGGGAGCAGTTCCGTGACGCCGCCTCGACGGAGGTATCCCTCAAGTACGACCCGGGATGGAACGCCTACTACGACGAGAAGTCAGGCCCGCAGTACGACATGGCTGCCATGTACGTCCCCACCGACGACGTGCTTTGGAAGTACTTCACCTCGGGCGGCGGAGGCTGGCAGCTCATACAGACCTACTGCGATGCCTCCGTGCAGTACAGCGCCGCACACAGCGACGACGACTACGAGAAGCTCTTCCGCAACATCGACCAGATACCCATATCGACGCTCCGCTCGCTCATCAACGTCATAATGTTCACGAGCTTCGTCTCCAGCGTGCCAAGCAAGATGACCAAGCTCAGAGACGACGCACAGGAGCAGATATTCTACTCCGACGACCTCCAGCACATCGTGGGCAGCCTCTTGGCCTGCAACGGCATCATATACCTCACGGACAAGGTCTACGGCCCAGCCGACTACACCTCAGTGGCAGCCCCCGCCTACATAAGCACAGAGAACCTCGTGATGCGCTGGGCTATCTACAACGGCTCGACGGGCAGCACTGACTACATGAACCTCAACTACTACGCCTACCTCAAGGCAATGCAGAGCCGCTTCGTCTTCTTCCTGCCAAGCGACGCGGCACTCAACTACCTCTACGACCCCGTCAGCTTCAAGAGCAAGAAGCCCCGCGTGATGCACCTCTTCATGAAGTCGAACACAAGCTCTGGCTTCCCCATCGACAACGAGCTATACGCCTACGAGCCCACCACGGGAGAGATAGGCAGGCAGTACAGCTCGCTCGTGGAGACCGTCGACCAGTCGGAGATAACAAACCGCCTGAAGGACATCCTCGAAAGCCACACCATAGTGATAGAGGACGGCTCTGACGAGATAAACAGCGCACAGGACGAGTACTACGTCACCAAGAACGGCAGCGGCGTGCGCGTCATGCGCGAGGGAGGCAAGGTGGTGAAGGTGCAAGGCGGCTTCCAGGCAGAGAACGAGGCAGCCAAGCTCTCGAACGTTAACCCGGGCGTGACAGAGAACAAGGTGACCGACGAGCAGGACATGTCGAACGGCACCACCTACATACTCGACAGCCCGATAGTGCCCTCGGCAAGAAGCGTCTTCAACATCCTCACGCACGACCAGGCTTACGACGACGACAACTACGAGCGCTTCTACGAGCTCTGCGAGG
>JAJPZF010000034.1 GCA_021204545.1 Prevotellaceae bacterium | reverse complement strand
TTGCCTCTTCGGCATCCGCGGCAGGCGAGGCTACAACCCGATTAAGGTGAGCCAGATGAAGGGGAGCGACATACCTTTATATAATGGGCTGCCAACCGTGCTTAAAGGGGAGGGATACCGCACGATGTTCTTCATGACCCACGAGTCGCAGTACGACAACATGAACGCTTTCTTCCGCACGAACGGCTACGAGGAGATATACAGCCAGGAGAACTACCCGCGGGACAAGGTGGTGAACAGCTTCGGCGTGCAGGACGACTTCCTCTTCAGCTTCGCCATCGACAGGCTTAAGACGCAGCGGCAGCCCTTCTTCGCCACGCTCCTAAGCCTGCTTGGCATCGGGGCGGAGCAGAACAACTTCGGCGTGGACTTGCTTGCGAGACGCCGCCCCTGCGCCTTCTACACGGCGGACAACGTCATTGGGGCGAGGAGCGAAGACCGCCTCTTCGTCTTCAACCCCTCGACGGAGCAGACGTTCCTCTACCTCGACGGGGAGCTTCAGCACACGGAGGACAGCGCGTTCAACGCCCTGAGGCAGCACGCCTTCAGTATGCTTCAGGCGGCACAATACGTAGTAGGCAAAGGAGAGACACAGTGAGACTGACGAGGAAGCTCGGGGGCGAGGCTCTTCGCTTCGTCATTGTGGGAGTGGCGGCCACGGCTCTCCACTACGGGCTTTACCTGCTGCTCGTGCTCCTGATGCCCGCCAACCCCGCCTATATCATAGGATACGCGGTGAGCTTCCTCGGCAACTTCTACGCCACGTCGCGCTTCACCTTCCGCCGCAAGCCGTCCGTCCTTAAGCTCGTCGGCATGGCGGGGGCGCACGCGGTCAACTTCCTGCTGCACCTTGGTCTGCTGAACCTCTTCCTGTGGCTCGGCGTGCCAGAGCGGCTCGCCCCAGTGCCTGTCTACTGCATCGCCGTGCCCGTCAACTTCGTCTTGGTCAAATACGTCTTTAAGAAATGATATACATTGTCGTTCCCTGCTACAACGAGGAGGAGGTGCTTCGGGACTCTTGCCGTCAGCTCCTCGGCATCACTGAGACATTAGAAGAGGAGGCGAGGCTGCTCTTCGTCGACGACGGCAGCCGCGACCGCACGTGGGAGCTAATACGCTCCCTATCGGAGGCTAACGACACGGTGCTCGGTCTCAGGCTCTCGCACAACGTGGGCCACCAGCGTGCCTTGTGGGCAGGGATGGAGGCTGCGGCGGAGCATGCCGACGCGGTGATAAGCATAGACGCAGACTTGCAGGACGACATCGAGGTGATACCACGCATGGTGCGTGACTTCCGAGAGGGGGCGGACATAGTCTACGGCGTGCGCAAGGGAAGGCAGACGGACAGCTGGCTCAAGCGGCAGACAGCCCAAGGCTTCTACCGAATGATGGAGGCGATGGGCTGCCAGACGGTGTACAACCACGCCGACTTCCGCCTCCTTGGCAAGCTGGCTCTCAAGGCGCTGCTGAGCTTCCCCGAGCGCAACCTCTACCTCCGCGGGCTGGTGCCCACGCTTGGCTTCGCGGAGAGGACTGAGTATTACGACCGCAAGCCCCGAAGGGCTGGGGAGACAAAGTACCCGCTCACGAAGATGCTCAGCCTTGCCTTGGACGGCGTGACTTCCTTCTCCGTGCGCCCGCTCCGCCTGATAAGCGCCCTGGGCCTGCTCTTCGTGCTCGTCGCCCTCGGCGTGTGCCTCTGGGCGCTGGTCACGTATATAGAGAGCCGCAGCGTGCCTGGCTGGACATCGCTCCTGATATCCATCTGGTTCGTCGGCGGCGTGCTGCTCTGCGCCATAGGCATAACGGGCGAGTACATCAGCAAGATATACACCGAGGTCAAGCGCCGCCCGCACTACTTCCTGAGGGAAAGGGCAGGCGACTGGACACATAATACTATATAGGATAGGCGTGAAGCCCCTTATACCATCGCCACAGTACCCCTAACAAGGGTGACGACGGTACCCCTAACAAGGGGTAGGATTGTGGCCCTAACAAGGGTCACCTCGACGACTACTATACCATCGTCACGCCCCGTTATAGTTGAGCGGCCGCCTCCTCCCTTATATAATGGAAGCTGCTCCACCCCGTGGCTGAGGCGTAAGCATCCTTCGAGCCTGAGGGCACCAAGAGTGCGCAGATGGTTATGTCAACGCCGCTAAATGTGCTGGTCGAACACGAAGGCGGGGTGGCACTGAGCGAGGTTACTGAGGTAAGACCGCTGCAACCTGAGAATGCAGAGCCTCCTATGCTTGTCACGGACTCGGGGATAGTCACGGAGGTCAGACTGCTGCAACCATAGAATGTTTCGTCTCCTATGCTTGTCACCGAGTTGGGGATAGTTATGAAGGCAAGGCTGCTACAGCCTGAGAACACAAAGCTTCCTATGCATGTCACTGAGGTAGAGATTGTCACGGAGGTAAGGCTGCTGCAACAATAGAATGCAGAGTTATCTATGAACGTCACCGAGTTGGGGATAGTCACTGATGTGAGGAGGGTGCAACAACTGAAAGCTTGGACTCCTATGCTCGTCACAGACTCGGGTATCGTCACAGAGGCAAGATCACTGCAACCAGAGAACGCATAGTCTCCAATGCTTGTCACGGACTCGGGGATAGTCACGGAGGTAAGGCTGCTGCATTTATAGAAGGCTTTCGACCCTATGCTTGTCACTGTGTAGCTGCCAGAGTAGTAGTTCTCAGTAGCGTCCTCATAGTCTATGGACGAGGGGATGTCCACAACCCTCCTCCCGCAGGCTACGACCTCGGCGGTTCTATCGTTGAAGTGAAGGGTGTAATAGATGCCGTCAACCTTACAATCGTATACGCCAGTGTAACTGATCTCATCCTCATCAGCTTCCTCTTCGTTGGAGCTGTCCTCGCCAGTGCTCTCCTCATCTTGGGGTTTGGGTTCTCTCTCGTCTTCTTCGTCATCTCCGCAAGAAGTGTAGCCAAGGCAGAGAGCCGCAACCGCAAAGGTCATTCCCATTAATCTTAAGGTCTTCATAGTCATAAAGGTGTGTTAGTTAGTGTTCTCTGGGGCAAAGGTGAGGATAAAAGGCATACGGCAGTGCAAGAAGGCAAGGAAACTACTGCCAGCGCATAAGGCGGGCGAGGTACTTGCCTATTATGTCGAACTCGAGGTTGACGACAGTGCCGGGCTGTATGCCGTGGAAGTTGGTGTTGTCGAAGGTGTAGGGTATGATGCAGACGGCAAAGGTGTTGTCCGTCGGGCGGCAGACGGTAAGGCTCACGCCGTTGACCGTCACGCTTCCCTTGTCGACGGTCATATAGCCCCGTCGAGCCATCTCGGGGTCGCAGTCGTATTGGAACACGTACTCGTGGCTGCCGTCGGTGTCCTCGACGCTGAGGCATCGGGCGGTGCAGTCAACGTGTCCCTGCACGATATGCCCGTCGAGCCTGCCGTTCATCATCATCGAGCGCTCAACGTTCACCTCGTCGCCCACTCTCAGAAGCCCGAGGTTGCTTCGCTCCAGCGTCTCCCTCATCGCAGTCACCGTGTACTCTCCCTCGTGCCTGCTTACCACCGTGAGGCAGACCCCGTTGTGAGCCACGCTCTGGTCCACCTTAAGCTCCTCGGCGAAGGGGCAGGCGAGCGTTAGGTCGATGTTGCCTTGATACCTCCTGATGTCCGTCACACGTGCCGTGCATTCCACTATTCCTGAGAACATAATACGTTTGTCTTTGGTTGCGGGGCAAAGGTAGGCAGATTATTGCTTGTTTCCTATATCCTTCCTAACTTTGCGGGCGCATACCTAAGGATACATGAGAAAGACATTACTACCAGCCTTAGCCTTAATGGCTGCCTGCGGAGCGGGGGCGCAGGAAGAGTGGACGCTGAGGCAGTGCATCGACTATGCCGTCGCCCACAACGTGCAGGTCGAGAAGAACAGGGTCAGCGAGCAGGACGGCGTGGTGAGCCTGTGGAAGGCGAAGGGCGCCGTGTTCCCCAGCCTTAGCTTCTCCACGAGCCAGACGTACGGCTACCGTCCCTTCGAGGAGACGACAGCCATAGTGCAGAACGGGCAGGTGACAAGCACCAGCAACAAGTCCACCTACCAAGGCTCTTACGGGCTGAACGCTAACGTGACCCTTTGGAACGGCGGCATCAACCAGAAGAACATCGAGGCGCAGCGCTTGCAGAACCAGATTAACGAGCTTACGACCGAGAACAGCGAGCTCTCCGTGCAGGAGCAGATAGCGCAGCTCTACGTTGAGATACTCTACAGCAAGGAGGCGAAGGAGGTGAACCAGAAGCTGGCGGAGACGGCGAAGAGCCAGTACGACCGAGGCGTGGCGATGATGGAGGAGGGGCAGCTCTCGAAGGCGGACGTGGCTCAGCTGGAGGCGCAGTGGCGGAGCGCCGAGTACGACGTGGTGAACTCGGAGACGCAGACAGCCGACTTCAAGCGTCAGCTGAAGAACCTCTTGGAGTTGCCTATGGAAGAGCCGTTCGACGTGACGGGCGCTGCTCCCGCCGACGAGCAGGTACTTGCGGCACTTCCTTCAAGCCTCAGCGTCTACGAGCAGGCGCTTGCCACACGCCCCGAGATAAGGAGCGCGGAGCTGAGCATAGACGCCGCCGACATCGACATCAGCATAGCGCGCCGAGGCTACTACCCCACCATTGGGATGAGCGCAAGCTTGGGGGACAGCCACTACAGCGCAAGCGAGAAGAGCGTGGGAGGACAGATGAAGACAAACCTCAACTTCAGTGCGGGGCTTACGCTGAGCGTGCCCATCTTCGACAACCGCCAGAACAAGGCGAGCCTCGAGAGCGCCAAGCTGCGCAAGGTGAGCAGCCAGCTCGACCTCGAGGACAAGAAGAACACCCTCTCAAGCACCATTGAGAACTACTGGCTCAGCGCCAACTCCAACCAGCAGAAGTTCCTCGCGGCCAAGGCTAAGAGCCAGAGCCAAGAAGTGAGCTACGAGCTGCTGAACGAGCAGTTCAACAACGGGCTGAAGAACATCGTCGACCTCCTCGAGGGGAGGGACAACCTCTTGAGCGCCAAGCAAGACGAGCTGCAGAGCAAGTACACAGCCCTGCTGAACATACAGATGCTTCGCTTCTACAGCGGCGAGCAGATAGACATGTAACGCACAACCAAAGAAAACACTATACCCAAGATGAAGACATACTTAAGGACAGGACTGGCAATCCTCGCCGCCACGGCGATGGCTGCCTGCAACTCTAAAGGCAAGTACTCGTACGAGACGGCGAAGGTGGAGCGCACGAACATAGTGACCTCCGTCACCGCCACTGGCACCATCGAGCCAGTGACCAGCGTGGAGGTAGGCACGCAGGTGAGCGGCATCATCAGCAACATATACGTCGACTACAACAGCATCGTCAAGGCGGGGCAAGTGATAGCCGAGCTCGACCGCACGAACCTGATAAGCGAGCTGAACAGCGCGCAGGCGAGCCTCGAGAGCGCACAGAGCGACCTCGACTATCAGGAGACGAACTACAAGCGCTACAAGAACCTCTACGACAAGGGGCTCATCAGCGCCGACGACTACGACCAGGCGTTCCTCAGCTACACGAAGGCTAAGCAGACCCTCGTGCAGCAGCAAGAGAACGTGAAGAAGGCGGAGACCAACCTCGGCTACGCCACCATCACCAGCCCCATTGACGGCGTGATACTGACCAAGGAGGTGGAGGAAGGGCAGACGGTGGCATCGAGCTACAACACCCCTACCCTGTTCACCATCGCACAGGACTTGACCGACATGCGGGTGATAGCCGACGTGGACGAGGCTGACATAGGCGAGGTGAAGGAGGGGCAGAGAGTGTCGTTCACCGTAGACGCTTTCCCCGACGACACCTTCGAGGGCTTCGTCACGCAGGTCAGGCAGGAGGCTACGA
>JAJPZF010000014.1 GCA_021204545.1 Prevotellaceae bacterium | reverse complement strand
ATAGTGAGCGAGGCGCTGCTGGGGCTGGACTTCCGCAACGTCGTCGTGGCGGGCAGGGTGTACCAGATAGACCCCCCGACCGTCAGGCGGCTGGCGGGGGCGGCTCTGCGCCTCTCGGGCGTGGCGGAGACACCGACGATAAAGGACTTCGTCTTCTCCAGCGAGAGGCTGGAGAGTGTCGCCAAAGCCCTCTCGTGGCTCGTGTGCGGCTCTGAGCAGGAGTGGCGGGAGTTGTCCAGGGGAACGCCCGAGGAGCTTGCCGACGCCTTGGAGACGGCGTACACGCTCGTCTCGCCCCGCCCTTTTATGAGGCTGTCGACTTTGGCAAGGAGCGTCGCAGAGCTGACAGCAAGACAGAGACGATAGGCGACGACTGCCTGCTGGGGCAGGTGGCCACGTTCATGGAGACGCTCCACCTCACGTACGGGGAGGTGATGGACGGGATACCCTACCGAAACCTCGTCATCATGCAGAAGGACAAGCTCCACGTCTGCTACGGCGACAAGATGGTTGAGGTCACGGACGAGCAGATGTTCGGCAAGGGGGCGTTCAAGAAAGGGTGAGACACGTCGCACGAGGAACTGGGGGAACAAGGGAACGCCGTTTTAGCGGCTTTCAGAGGCGGGGATATACAAACTAACGCCCCACGGGGCGAAAGCCGCGGGAAGGCGGCTTAAACAGGCAGGAAACGGATATAACACAAACGACATACACAAGGGAGACAACGAAGGATGGCGGCACTCGTCTTCGACATAGACGTTGAGTACCAGAAGGTCACGCAGCTCACCAAGGAGCTTAAGAGCCTCGAGGCGGAGCTGGAGAAGGTAAGCCAGACAGGCACGCCCGAGGAGATGGAGGCCATCACCTCGAGGATGGCGGCGTGCCGAGCGGAGCTGAAGCAGACGACATTGGCGGCGGCTCAATTGGGCGTTCAGGTGCAGCAGGGCATAGGCCAGAGGATGGCGGAGGCGACGGCGGACGTGGCAGGGTTCTCCGCCTCCGTGGACAAGGCCAGCACGGGCGTGGCCTCTCTGGACTTCGGCACGGCGCAGGAGCGTGTCAACGCCCTCTCGATGGCGATATACGACAACGAGAAGAAGCTCGCCTCGAATGTCGTCACGCTCAACCAGTACAGGCAGCAGGCGCGGCAGGCCTTCGAGAGCGGCGACGCTGAGGGGCTGAAGAGCGTGGAGCAGCAGATGCAATCCACCATACAGACCACCCTCACACTCACCTCGGACACGCGGCAGCTCAAGGACGCTCTCCAAGAGGCTCTCAACGTGCAAGGCTCGGGGGTCAGCACCGCCGACGCTCCCAAGCTCTTCTCGGAGGAAGACCTTGCCGCCGTGGACGCTTACCAGCAGAAGATACAAGACCTCAAGGCGGAGATAGCCACCGTGGGGCAGCAGGGCGGCGACACGTCAGCCCTCACGCAGGAACTGATGCAGACGGAGGACGCGCTGAACGCCGTCAACGTCAAGGCGGCTGAGACCGCCTCCGCCCTCGGCACTGACCTCGGGGGCAGGGCAAGCGAGGCGCAGCAGGCACTCATAGCCGCCAACCAGGCAGTGGCGGAGCAGGAGGAGGCACTCGCCACGCTCGAGACGCAGGTGGAAGCGGCAAGGCAGGTCGTCGAGGACTTAAGCAACAGCGAGACCGCCAACGAGCAGGAGGCGCAGCAGGCCATAGCCACATACGAGCAGCTCTCCCAGACCCTCGCGCAGGGGCAGGTCGCCCTTCAGGGGATGCAGGCGCGGCAGCAGGCGGCGCGGCAGACAATGCAGAGCGTCAGCCAAGAGATAGCGACGCACGACAACGCCCTCGTGAAAATGCTCGGGGGCTACCAGAACTACCAGAAGATACTGGGGATGCTGCCTGGCCCGATAAAGAGCGTCATCACAGGCATACAGGGCATCACCAAGGCCTCGTGGTCATTCCTCGCCACGCCCACAGGGGCGGTGATAGGGGCGCTTGTCCTCGCCCTCACGGCTCTGTGGAAGTGGTTCAACAAGTCGGCGGAGGGGCAGAGGGCGTTCGCCAAGATAACGGGCGTTGTCTCGGGCGTGCTGAACAAGCTGAACGACATCGTGATGGCGGTGGGCAAGGCCATCTACAACGCCTTCACCAACCCGAAGCAGGCGGTCAGGGACTTGTGGCAGACCATCAAGTCGCAGATAGTGAACCGTGTGAAGGGCATCGGTGGGATGTTCACCTCCCTTGGCAAGATAATAGAGGACGCTCTCCACGGCAACTGGGACGAGGCCAAGAAGGGCTTCAAGGACTTGGCGGACAGCTATATGCAGTCCGTCACGGGTGTCGAGGACGCGGCGGGCAAGATGAAGAAAGCCCTCAAGGACATCACCGACACGGGCGACATCAAGCAGGCGATGTGGGACCTGGAGAACGAGTACAAGAAGACCGAGGCCGAGCGCAACCGCATAAGCGGCAGGATGCAGGAGGCCCGCATGGCTGGTATGGACACGAGCAAGAGCGCCGAGGAGCGCAGGAAGGCCATCGAGGAGTACGAGAGCCTGAACAAGCAGCTCACCGATATGGAGGTGGGGTACGCCCAGCGGCGTTACGACCTGCAGAAGAAACTCAACAGCCTCTCCACCAACTCCCAAGAGGACTACGAGAAAGAATACGGGGCGGAGGCGGCGCTCGAGGCGGCCAAGAACGCCCAGAAGCAGAGGGAGCAGAGCGTCGTGCGCCTCAGGAACTCCATAAACCGCTCCGGGAAGACCCTCGCCAACGCGTCCGTGAAAGCCGTCGAGACCGAGGCCAATGCCCGCCAGAAGGCGCAGGAGACCGCCGCCTCCACGCTCCTGCAGCTCCGTGAGGACAACGAGAAGGCGGAGCTCGACCTGATGGAGGAGGGGACGGAGAAACGCCTCGCGCAGATAGAGTACGAGTACGGGCAGACCATAGAGAAGATACAGGAGCAGGCGAGGAAGCTCGCCGAGGCGAACAAGACGGCGGGCGTGACGGACGTGAACGAGTACGGCCTGACCGAGGCGCAGCAGGCGGCCATCATAGAAAGCGAGAAGGCGGCCGCCGAGAAGCGCAGGCAGGCTCAGGCAGAGACCTACGCGGAGGAGCGCAAGGACATGCAGGAGTTCCTGAAGGAGTATGGGGACTACGAGCAGAAGCGGCTCGCCATCACCGAGGAGTACGAGGACAAGATACGCAAGGCGCAGACGGCTGGGCAGGCGGCGAGCCTCAGGGCGGAGATGGACAAGGCGCTGAAGGGTCTCAACGACGAGATAGGCAAGGGCGTTGACTGGGAGGCACTCTTCACGAACCTCAGGCACTACACGGTCGACTACCTACGCAAGCTACAGGCGCAGGTCAAGGAGATGCTCTCCGACGACAGCCTCACGGCCGAGCAGGCGGCGGCTCTCGGGCAGCGCCTGTCTGAGATAAACGCCCAGATACTGGAGAGCGGCAGCCGCAGCTTCACGGGGATGACGGATGCGCAGAGGACGCTTGCCGAGCTGGAGCAGCAGCTGGCGGACGCTCAGGAGCGTCAGGCGCAGAGCCTTGAGCGGCACAACGCCTTGACGGGGCAGTGCGAGGACATAAAGGGGCAGATAGAGCAGCAGCTGGCGGACGAGGGTATAGACATTGACGTCGCGGTCAACCTCGAGAACGCCGACGAGATAATGCGCCAGATGGAGCGGCAGGGCGCAAGCGACGAGGCGAAGCAGAAGGTCAAGGGGCAGCTCGGCAGCCTCGGAGGCAAGACGGCAGAGCAGAGCGAGTGGAGGAAGGAGCTGGACAAGAACACCACCGCCGTGGAGGCAAGCACCGAGGCAGTCAAAGGGGCTACCGAGAAGCTCAAGAAAGACCAGCGGATGGACAAGGTCGACAAGGCCATTGACGGGCTGAACGACCTGAGCGACATAGCGGACAAGCTCAACCTGCCCGACTGGACGGGGCAGGCCGCCTCGAACGGCGCGCAGGCTTTGAGCAAGGGCAAGGACGCTTACAACAACTTCATGAGCGGCAACTACTTCGGGGCGCTCACGAGCGGCGTGTCCGCCATAGGCTCGCTCTTCAGCGGCCTCTTCGGCGGCAAGGACAGTGACAAGCACTACGAGCGGGACATGGAGCGCCTATCGCAGACGAACGAGGCGTTGCAGTCAGCCATTGAGAAGCTCACGGACAAGATGACAGACTACACGACGAGCCTCACCGACGCGACGGCGGAGTACAACACGCAGGCCGGAAACCTCGAGAGCATGGAGAAGAACACGCAGGAGGAGCTGCGACGCTCGGGGGAGGCCTACAAGAGCGGGGGATGGTTCTCGAAGGGCGTGGCAAGCTCCAACAGCGCGATTAACAGCGCCGTCAGCGCGTCGGAGTGGGCGAAGGTATTCGAGGCGGCGGGGGTCTCCCTGCCCACAGCTACAAAGAAGGGCTTCCGCACGGTTACGGACTACGCCTCCGCCTTCTGGGAACTCACCTCGGAGCAGATGTACAAAGTCTCCACAGAGGCCTCGGACCTCTACTCCAAGATTAAGGCCGCCGCCGACGACGGATACAGAGACGCGGCGCAGTACATGGACGAGTACTGCGAGTACTACGAGCAGCTGATAGAGCTTCAGAACGAGTACGCCGAGAAATTGACGGGGACATCGTTCGACAGCCTCTGCGACAGCTTCAAGTCCGCCATAATGGACATGAGCCACTCGGCGGAGGACTTCGCGAATGACTTCGAGGAGCTGATGAAGGAGGCGGTCGTGAGCAGCGTCATGAGCGCGACGTACAGCCAGAAGCTGCAGGACTGGTACGACGAGTTCCGCGACAGCATGGAGTCGGGCGGCTCGCTCTCAAGGCAGGAGCAGGAAGACCTGAGGCAGGAGTATATGGACATCGTGGACCAGGCGCAGAGCGAGATAAAGGCGCTCTACGGCACGATGGGCTGGGACACGAGCGCAAGCTCGCAGGAGGCGAAGGGGACGGCCTTCACCGCGATGTCCGAGGACACTGGCGAGGAGCTTAACGGCCGCTTCACGGCGATGTACGAGAGCCTGCTCAGGCTCGAGCTCATCGGGGCGGACGCCACGGGCGGCCTCTCGCTGCTCACCGACGGCCTCGACACGCTCACGGCGAGAGCCGCGAGCCTCTACAGCGTGGCGGACGACGCCCGCGACATCATCGCCAACAGCTACCTCGAGCTGCAGCAGATTGAGGAGAACACGGGCAACTCCGCGAGCTACCTCAGGAGCATGCGGGACGACCTTTACCAAGTGAGACAGAACACGAGCAGGCTATGAAGGGAGAACTGGAATTCCACGTCACGAGAGAGGGCACGCAGGTCATCAGGGAGTGGGCGGACGCTTACACTGAGTACGGCGTGAACATGGGCGAGGGCTTCATCTCAGCCCTCTTGACGCCCGCCGCCCCCAAGAGCCTCGTCGAGAGCGACTGCCGCCTCGAGGACGGCAAGGTGGTGCTGACCGACACGGAGAACCACATCGACAGCCGCGACGTGACGCTGCCCTTCACTGTGATGGGCATGACGACGGCGGAGTACGACGCGAACCAGAGGAAGTTCCTCGAGCTTCTGTACACGGGGACGCTGACGCTCCGAGTGCCGCCGCTGGGCGACGAGGTGTACCGCCTCGTCTACCAGAAGTCAAGCTCGTACGCGCAGAACACCGCCCGCACGATATGCAAGGTGAGCGTCAAGTTCACCGAGCCTGACCCCACGGACAGGGACGAGGAGGCGAAGACGAGGGACTATGACGCTTAGGGACACGGGGAGACGACAACCGAACAGTCGCCCTGGCGACAACCGAGTAGTCGCCCTGGCGACAACCGAGTAGTCGCCGCGGCGAGAACTAAGTAGTCGCTCCAAAGGGTATTGAGGACAAGGAAATGACACTGCTGACCATATACACGCCGACGGG
>JAJPZF010000196.1 GCA_021204545.1 Prevotellaceae bacterium | reverse complement strand
GGGTTGATATGTCCACCGTGCCGCTCGCCTCAATCACTCCCGCGCAAGTGGCGAAGAGACCTCGGCTTGAGCCACGGCTGGTGCGAATGGTTATGCCGTCGGTGATGGAGACATTAGCCTCGTCGCACGAGAAGACGGCGTTGGCGTACTCAGCGTCGGTGTTGACAGTGCAGCCTATAAGCTCTATGCTCGAGCCTTCGCCAACAGCCACAACCGCGCTGTTCATCCCGTAGAAGTTGAAGCTGTCGTCGCCTCCCCCTCCAGGACCTCCCCCTCTTGGAACTCTTCCGCCAGGTCCGCCATCAGGTCTGCCTTGTCCGCCTTCAGGTCTTCCCTCTGGTCTGCCAGGCTCTCCTCCACGAGAGGCGGAGCTTTTGCCGTCGCCCGTCTTGTTGATGGTGCAATGGTCAAGCACAAGCTTGCCCCCATTCACCACTAAGGCTACTATCTCGTTGCCCTCAGTGGCGGAGAGCGTCTCGCCCGAGAGCGTAACAGTCTCCGCGTCAACAAGCAGAGCCGCACGGTAAGTGACCGTGCGGCTTGCGTTCTTTAGTTCCACATTAACGCTGTCGCCTTCTGCCCAAGCGGCGGAGGCGAGCAGCGTTAGTGCGGCAGCTATTATGGTTCGCTTCATTATAGGTTTACTTAATCAGCACCGTCTTGCCGTCCATGACGAAGATGCCCTTCTCCCCCTCACGGCGAGGCACGCCGTTGAGGTTGTACATCCTTTGGGAGCTTGCCAAGGGGGCAGCCGTCTTGGGTGCTGTTATGCCCGTGGTTATCTGGCTTTTGTCCCTTGGCAGAAGGGTAAGCTCGCCTGCCTCGCTAAGCTCGGCGTAGCAGTTGTAGGCTGATATCTTCACGGATGCCCCGTTGGTCACCCTGTTGAAGCCCACGCCACCACGGGCGGGTATGTCGAGGAAGTTGTTGTAGACAGTAGCGCCGTCGCCGTACACCTTCTTTCCGTCCACGAACACGCCTCTCAGCGCCCCTTCCTTATACACGCAGTCCTCGGGCAGCTCTTGTGCGTACCACTGCTCGCAGGGGCGTGAGAAGTTGTAAGTCCCCTCGGTTCCAGCCACGACGTAGGGCGTCAGTCCCTTAAGCGTGTCGCTGTCCAGCTTCTCAATGAGGATGGCTGTGATGACGGAGTCGTTCTCGGTGATGCTGTATAAGGAGTCGAGGCAGGCGTAAGCCGTCAATCCCTCGGGCAGCTCAGCGTCGAAGGGCAGGATGATGGTGTTCCAGTTGTAGTCAGGCATCTCGTAGTCCACGTTTGTCTGTATGCGTTGGAAGGGAGCGTCGTCGGTGAACTTGTACTTCCCGTCGCTTGCCCAGTCGATGCTGAAGCGTACGAAACGCATGGTGAAGGGAGCGCTGTAGATGCCGTTCTCCTCGTAGTAAACGCCAAGCGTGCCGTCGGGCAGCACGGTGGCGGAGCTGTAGGCAGCTCCTCGTGGGCAGATGGTCTTCACCGACTCGAAGCTCTCGCCCTCGTCTGAGCTAAGGGCGATGCAAAGGTTCTGCCTTGCGCTGTTGTTCACGCCCGTCTGCAGGGTCACGTCCCAAGGGTTGCCGTCGATGGTGGAGCACCATACCATGAAGTCGCCGTCGCAGGCGTTGCCCCATATACCACTGCTGAAGCGGGTCTGTGCCGGATACTCCCACGTCTCGCCGTCGTCGGTGGTGTAGTTGTGGAAGTTATAGCCCGTCTGCCTTACGCTTATGGCGAGGTCTCCGTTGTTGCGCTCCAGCACCTTAGGCTCGTCGCAGGAGGTAGTGCCGCTTGTGCCGCTCACGTACCACGTCTCGCCTCCGTCCTTCGACATAAAGTTGTAGTAGTTCTGCGTCACGTTGCCGTTGTCGTCCACCTCCTTGTTCACGAAGGGGGAGACCAGTGTGCCGTCTCTCTTCTGCAAGCCTGCGCCCGAGCCAGAGAAGCCTGCGTACCAGTTCGGGTTGGGGCTGCCTGTGCCGTAAAGCTCCTTGGTGTGGTCTACGGGTGTCTCCCACGTCTTGCCGCCGTCGTGGCTGGTGATGGTCTTCCACGCCTGCTCCTTGCCTGCCACGGCAGAGACAGAGTTTGCGTCGTTGAAGCCGTAGCCAGCGGGCGAGGAGGTCATTATGCCTATGATGTCGCCCGTTATGCGGTTCGTGATGAGGGAGGCGTCGCCGTGTCCGTAGTTGCCTCCAGTGTCAGCCTTGCCCGCCACGTTCACTGGCTCTGACCACGTCAAGCCCCCGTCGTCGGAGTACTGAGCCACTACGTAGACGTGCGTAGGCAGGTCGCCGTTAGTGTTAGTGCGGTCGTCGGAGAGGATTACTATGCGCGAGCCGTCAGCCGTTGTGGTGATGGCTGGTATGCGGTAGTAGATAGTGCCGAGGTCGTAAGGCATAAGCGGGGCGCTCTCGGTTAGGAAGATGATGGCGTTGTAGGTCGGGTCGCCGTTCGTCTCCGTCACCGTCTCGTCGTTGATGGTGTAGGAGGTGATGGTAGCGTCGACGGTGTTGCCCTCGGTAGCCTCGTCGCTGATGTCGAGGCATATCCACAGGTACTGCGAGCCTGCTGTGAAGGTTGTGTCGCCTGTGATGGTGTAGTTCCCGTCGCTGTCTATCGTCCCCTCTGCCCAGAGTGTGCCGTTCTGCTCACGCCAAGGCATGCTGTTGTCCGGGTCGATGTACAGCTCAAGGTTGTTAGAGCCTATGTAAGCCTTCACGGCGGTAACGTCCTTGAGGTCGGTCGCCACCACCTTGCCGCTCACTGAGGTCAGCTTAGCTTCCCCGTCGAGCCCTGAGAAGGTGAGTGTGGAGCGTATGATGGGCACGTTCTTGTTGCCTATGCCCGTTGTCACCTTGCCTTGCTCCACGCTTGTGCTCTCCAGCGTCACGTCAGCGTCGCTCACGTCCACCTCCTCGAAGTACCACATCGAGGCGTTGTCCGTCTCTGCTGTCCAGTGAACGATTACGGTGCCGCTCTCCTGTGCGTGCAGGTACAGGTAGGAGCTGTTCGGTGCTTGGGAGTCCTTGATGGTGAACTGCTGCAAGCCGAAGTGTGCTATGGTGTAGTTGTAGACGGGGTCGTCCGCCAGCGTGAACTGATTAGTCGCGCTTTGCTTCTGGCTTACCCAGCCTCCCTTGTAGTTCTCTATGGCTATGTTGTCGCTCTCGTCCTTCCAGAAGCTCCAGAGGTAGGCGGGCTGGAAGGAGCGGTTGCCGAAGAGGATGTTGCCGCTCGTCTCGTCGTAGTACCACACCTTGTCCTCGCAGTAGCTCTCCGTGCTGGTGCTGTAGATGTAGTACCAGTGCTTCTCCTCGTCGGTGCTGTAGATGATGCCCGGGTCTTCGCTGTCCTCTATAGGCTCCACGGTTACCGTCCAGTTGTAGAAGGTCACTCCCTCGTTCGTGCCTGAGGAGGAGGACACGGTGATGGTGATGCTGTGCGTGCTTATGTCCGTTATCTTTATGTCCTGCGCTGTTGAGCTTGGGGTGAAGGTCTTCCCTGTGCTTAAGGCTACGGTCATGTCAGTGACGCTTGAGACGGCGGTGAACGACATCCCCGTGATGACGTAGCCTGTCTCCACGGTGACGATGTACTCGAAGGAGCTGTGCGAGGAGCCCTCATACATCGTTATGCCGTCGTTGGTTGTGTCTCCCGCCATGTTGTTCGTCGTCGAGCCGTCAGCGTTGGCGAGGGTGACGGTGGGAGCGTCGTTGCTTGTCCACTTGTCTGCGTACGCGCCGTTGTAGTCAAGCACACCCGTGGAGGGGGCGATGGTTATGCTGCCGTTCACCTCCACTGGCGCGACCGTCACCGTCCAGTCGTAGACGTAAGCCCCGTCGTTAGAGTCGGACGAGGAGAGCGCTATGGTCACGGTGTGCGAGCTGATGTCGGTGATGCTGACCTCTTGCTCCGTGCTGCTCAGGCTGAATGTTCCCCCGGGGCTGAGGGTCATGGTCACGGTCTGCGAGCTGTTGTAGGACACAGCCTTGAACGATATGCCCGTTATGGCGTAGCCGCTCTCGACAGAGAGCGTGTAGCTGAAGGACGTGCCGCTGCCCTCTCGCAGCTCGAAGCCGTCGTTGGTTGTGTCTGCTTCCATGTTGTTCGTCGAGCCGTCGGAGCTGGCGAGGGTGACGGTAGGCGTGGAGGTGCTCACCCAGCGGTCCTTCCATACGTTGGAGGTGTTGCCGTCGCTGTCACGGTAGAACGTCCCCGTCGTGGGTGAGATGGTGATGGTGTAGGTCTCCTCAGTCTCGTCCTGGGCGTAGGAGCAGAGGCTCACGGCGAGTGCGAGCAGGGAGAGTGCCAGTTTAGTAACAGGGTTTCTCATAATGGTTGAATGTTTAGTGTGGTTAGTGTTATATATGGTTTGTTCTCGGTAAAGGGTTGGTGCCGCCGAAGGCAAATGTAGGCATAATGGCCATTCCTTCCAAACTTCCGCCTAACTTTCTATACATCGGCCGTCGCGGAGGTATTACAGGCGCCGTGGTCCCTGTAATATACCCTTCAGGCAACCCCTCGCAAGGGGCTCAACTGGGCCCCTCGCAAGGGGCTCAACTGGACCCCTCGCAAGGGGCTCCTTGGCAACTGTTATACAGGGGCCACGGCTCCTCCTATACAGGCGCGGCGGCAGCTTAGGGCTGGGGACTGCGACGCTTAGCTAACCATTGCGGCGGCCTTGGGCTGTGGGGCGGCACTTTTTGGGTTATATGGTTGGGGAGCAATAGAGATTTGGCTACCTTTGCCGCCGATGGGAAGCCGCCTAAACCAAGACCATATACTTCACGAGGGCGTTGTCACTGCCGTGAGGGGCAAGCAAGCGGAGGTGCGCATCCAACGTGCCTCGAGCTGTGACGCCTGCCAGGCGGCAGGCTTGTGCAAGGCTGCCAAGTCGGGCGCGCGGACGGTCACCGCCTCCTTCCAAGGCGAAGAGCCGAGGCTGGGGGAGAGCGTCACCGTTGAGGGCAGCGTGGGGCAAGGGCTGAGGGCGACGCTTTGGGCGTATGTGGCGCCGCTCTTGTTGCTCGTAGTCGTCCTGAGCGCCTGCGTTGCCCTGACGCTGGGCGAAGGGGCTTCCGCCCTCGTGGCCATCGGGGCGGTGGCGGTGTACTATGTGCTGCTGCACTACTTTGGGGGGCGGCTCTTCGTGGGTCTGAGCTTCCGTGTGAGGAGATAGAGACTAACCAATATAAAGGAAAGAGGAAAGGATATGAATGTGATTCTGATAGCAGTGGCGGTGCTGGCGGCCATAGGGCTTGTCGCCTCGGCGGTGCTGTACTTGGTGTCGAAGAGGTTCGCCGTCAGGGAAGACCCGCGTATAGCTGAGGTAGCCTCCCTGCTGCCGCAGGCGAACTGCGGAGGTTGCGGCTACCCCGGTTGCTCGGGCTTTGCCACGGCCCTGGTGAAGGCTGCCGACAAGGGGTCGCTCGAAGGCTACCTCTGCCCCGTGGGAGGGCAGGACGTTATGACGAAGGTTGCCGACGCGCTGGGCATGACGGTAGAGGCTTCGGCTCCCCGTGTGGCTGTGGTGCGATGCAACGGCACGTGCGAGAACCGCCCGCGCCTCGTTGAGTTCGACGGCAGGAGGAGCTGCCGCATCGTCGGGATGACGGGTATGGGAGAGACGGGCTGCCCGTGGGGCTGCCTCGGCTGTGGCGACTGCGTGGCAGCCTGCCAGTTCGGTGCCCTTAGGATGAACGAGCAGACGGGCTTGCCCGAGGTGGACGAGAGCCTTTGCGCGGCTTGCGGTGCTTGCCAGAAGGCATGCCCGAGAGGCATCATAGAGCTTCGCCTCGCTGGTCCGAAGGGCAGGCGAATGGTCGTGCTTTGCAACAACAAGGACAAGGGGGCTGTGGCAAGCAAGGTGTGCAAGGCGTCGTGCATAGGCTGCGGCAAGTGCGTGAAGGTGTGCGAC
>JAJPZF010000209.1 GCA_021204545.1 Prevotellaceae bacterium | reverse complement strand
GGACGCTGAGGATGACCGACGGCTACAAGTACAAGGGGCAGTTCAAGGACGGGCTGAAGCACGGGCACGGCATACTGGAGGACAAGGACGGTACACGCTACGAGGGAACGTTCTACAAAGACCAGAAGGACGGCGAGTTCACCGTGCGCAAAGGCACTAAGGTCACGAAGGTGAAGTACGTCAAAGACATAGAGCAATACAACTAATCCCCTAAGGCATAATACTATGGAACTACAAGCGAAAGCAGCCAGTGGCAAGGCTAAGGCCAAGGCTTCCGCTTCCCCGAAGAAGGCAGCGAAGCCGGGACATCCGCTTAAGCTCATACGCAACGACAAGTACCTCGAGGAGTTCGCCACGGCAATCGAGGGGCGGCACCAGCACGCCCTCGACAAGATAAGCGAACTCACCAATGGCGGCAAGGTCTCCCTCTCCGACTTCGCCACAGGCTACCTCTACTTCGGCGTTCACCGCACCAAGGAGGGCGACTGGGTGATAAGGGAGTGGGCACCCAACGCCACAGCCATCTATCTCATAGGCGACTTCAACGGCTGGCAGGCAAGCAAGAAGCACGCCTTCAAGCGGGTGCGCAAGACGGGCAACTGGGAGATAACGCTGCCCAAAGAAGCCCTTAAGCACGGCGACCTCTTCAAGATGAAGGTGTGCTGGGAAGGCGGCGAGGGAGAGCGCATACCGGCGTGGGCTACCCGTGTGGTGCAGGACGAGCAGACGAAGATATACTGCGCCCAGATATGGGACCCCGAGGAGAAGCACAAGTGGAGAGTAAGGAAGTTCACGCCCAACACGCAGCCGCTGCTCATCTACGAGTGCCACATAGGCATGGCAGAGGACGCCGAGAAGGTGGGGACGTACACCGAGTTCAAAGAGAACGTCCTGCCGCGCATCGTCAAGGCGGGCTACAACTGCCTGCAGATAATGGCTATACAAGAGCATCCCTACTACGGCAGCTTCGGCTACCACGTCAGCAGCTTCTTCGCCGCCAGCAGCCGCTTCGGCACACCCGAGGAGCTTAAGGAGCTTGTCGACACGGCGCACGAGCAAGGCTTAGCCGTCATTATGGACATAGTGCACAGCCACGCCGTCAAGAACGAGGTTGAAGGCTTAGGCAACCTTGCGGGCGACCCCTGCCAGTACTTCTACCAAGGCGACCGCCGTGAACACCCGGCGTGGGACAGCCTCTGCTTCGACTACGGCAAGAACGAGGTGCTTCACTTCCTGCTTAGCAACTGCAAGTACTGGCTCGACGAGTACCACTTCGACGGCTTCCGCTTCGACGGCGTTACCTCGATGCTCTACCTCAGCCACGGGCTCGGCGAGAGCTTCATGGGCTACGCCGACTACTACAACGGGATGGAGGACGACAACGCCATCTGCTACCTCACCCTCGCCAACGAGCTTATCCACAGCGTCAACAGCTCCGCCATCACCATCGCCGAGGAGGTGAGCGGCATGCCGGGCTTGGCTCTCCCCTTCAAGGACGGAGGCTACGGCTTCAACTACCGAATGGCGATGAACATCCCCGACTACTGGATAAAGACCATCAAGGAGCTCCGTGACGAGGACTGGAAGCCAAGCAGCATGTTCTGGGAAGTGAAGAACCGGAGGGCGGACGAGAAGACCATCTCCTACTGCGAGAGCCACGACCAAGCCCTCGTGGGGGACAAGACAATCATCTTCCGCCTCATCGACGCCGACATGTACTGGCACTTCAAGAAGACGGACGTGAACTACAACGTCGAAAGGGGCATCGCCCTGCACAAGATGATACGCCTCCTCACCGCCGCAACGATGAACGGGGGCTACCTCAACTTCATGGGCAACGAGTTCGGGCACCCCGAGTGGATAGACTTCCCCCGCGAGGGCAACGGCTGGAGCTACAAGTACGCACGAAGGCAGTGGAACCTCGTGGACAACCCCGAGCTCTGCTTCCACTACCTCTCCGACTTCGACCAGGCTATGCTCCGCACCCTCAAGCGGGTCAGAGGGATACAGCGCACGGCAGTCACCGAGATATGGCACAACGACGGCGACCAGATACTGGCGTTCCAAAGGGGAGACCTCCTCTTCTTCTTCAACTTCAGCCCCAACCGCAGCTACGACGGCTACGGCTTCATGGTGGAGGAGGGCTCCTACGAGTACGCGCTCAACACCGACGACGTGAGCTTCGGCGGCCACGGGCTTAACGAGGACGACCTCAAGCACTACACCATCTGGGACCGCGACCTCGCCCGCTCCCGCAAGGGATGGCTCAAGCTCTACCTGCCCGCGCGCAGCGCCTGCGTGCTCACGAAGGCGAAGGATTAGGCGAGGGGGCAGCCGACACTTTAATTAACGCTTAGGGCATCTCAAGCCCATACCTGTCCAAGAGGGGCGGCAACGAGCCGCCCCTCTCTTTTGTTGTCCCTCACCGTGGCCCTTCGTCGCGACTGTTATATAGTCGCCAGGGAACCCCTTGCGAGGGGCCCAGTCGAACCCCTTGCGAGGGGCCCAACCGAGCCCCTTGCGAGGGGTTCCTTGAAGGGTGTTATACAGGCGTGGCGAAGGGTGTTATAGAGGCGTGGCGAAGGGTGTGCCACAGGCATGGGGGGCGGCACGCTTAGCTGCGGCTGGTCTGCATACCGGTGCGGCTGAGGCTCATCTCCACGAAGCGCGCGCGGGGGTTGGGGGCGTTGAGTGTGAGCGTCCTTCTGATGATGGCGGCGGCGTTAGCGTCCTTGGCAATCATGTAGAGGAAGCCGCCTCCGCCCGCCCCTGGCAGCTTAAGGCCGAGGCAGAGGTCGCCGACGCGGCGGATTATCTCCTCCACCTCCTTGGGGTCTGTGCCTGGGTCGAGGCGCTTGTTCTGCTCCCACGTCTTGCCCACGAGCGAGGCGAGCCCCGGGAAGTCGCCTCGCATTATGGCGGCCTGCGCCTCGAGGGCGTGCTCCTTCATCTGGCGGAGCAGGCGCAACGTCTCGGTGTCGGAGAGGAACATGTTGCGCACTATCTCCCGCAGTATCGTCTTGGCGGTGCGGGTGATGCCCGTGTAGTAGAGCAGGTGGCAGGGGGCGCAGGCGGGGTCGGTGTAGAGCGTGTCGGGCAGCCAGCTGGCGACGGGTGTCTGGTCGAAGCCCGGGCCTGTCCTGAGGAGCTTGAGCCCGTGCAGCACGCCCCCGTACTGGTCTTGCCAGCCTCCGCCCGTGGTGAGCAGCTGCTCGAGCACGAGGGTGCGGTTGCACACCTGCGTCTTGTCCCAGCCCAGTCCGCAGAAGTCGCTCACCGCCCCGAGTACTGTGGAGGCGAGTATGCTGCTCGTGCCCATGCCGCTGCCTGCCGGCACGGCGCTGAGCAGGGTAAGCTCGATGCCGCAGCCGAAGTCCCTGAGCTGCTCCTCGAGCGACTTGTAGTGCGCCTCGGAGAAGGTGGGCGAGAAGCCAGCCAGGGCGAGGGCTGCCTTGGGTATCGAGAATGGGCTGCCCACACGGGCGAAGTCCTGAAGCTCCTCGTATGTGGTCACTGTCTCCGCCGCACCGAGGTCGATGCTTCGGAGGATTATCTTAGGCTCGTCGCAGCACTTGACGTAGGCTTGCAGCGGCTGCTGCCCGTTGAGGTCGACGGCGAGGTTCACCACGTTGCCGCCGCTCGAGAGGCAGTATGGCGGGGTGTCCGTCCAGCCGCCTGCGATGTCAATGCGCAAGGGGCTTCGGCTCCACACTATCTGGTCGCAGTAGACATCCCTGCGGGGGTGCTGCTTCTGGGCTGTGATGCCTGAGATGAACCCCTGCCTTAGGAGGGAGAAGGCTCTTGCCTCCTCCCTGCTGCCGTCCTGGCCTAAGAGGCGGAGGAACTGGCTGCGGAACATCTGGTCGCCGATGCGCTTAAGGAGTGGCTCGCCCTCGCCGAGCGTCTGCGGCAAAGGGATGCCTGCCTCGACGAACTCCCTCGCCATGTCCTTGAGGTTCGTCTGGTAGAAGACGCTGTGGCGGTGGTTGAGGGCGAGGGCTACGAGGTTGTGCTTGCGGAAGGCGAGGCGCTGCCTCTCGAGCCTTCGGATGTTGGCGTGAAGGCAGATGTCGTTGGCGCTCACTTTCTCCGCTTCCTTATATAGTGTCGCCCCCTCGTCGCCTCTTGTGGGGCTGTCGGCGAGCATCCACTGGAGCAGGCTTCCCGTCTCGCTAATGTCCGAGCCGCAGACAGGGAAGAGCCTGCTCGCCTGTATGTCCTCGCTTCCCTCGATGTCCTCCGCCCTGAGGCCGTGACGCTCGAGCCATTGGCTGGCAGGCTTCGAGAGGAATGTGGTAGAGGCGTCCGCAAGGCTTCCCCTGAACTCGTCGAAGAAGCCGTAAGGGCGCAGCACGTAGCTATGCTCTCCCCAAGGCACAACGTCGACGCAAGCCGAGGGAGGGAGCGAGAGCCGCCAGTCGTTGCGAGGCACGCCCGTGACGATGTTGTTGCGGCTGAGCGTCCAGCCCAAGGCGACGTGGGAGTTCTCTATCCAAAGGTTCTGGTTGTCGCTCGTGAGCGTAAGCTCCGACACGGAGTTCTGTATGAAGATGGAAGGGTGCGGCTTGACGCCGAGGTGATAGATAGAGCGCTGGTCAAGCACAAGGTTCTGTATGGCGACGGTGCTCGTTATCATCTCCTGGTTAGTGCCGTAGTGGTAGAACTCCCCCTCGGGCAATGGCACGACGGCGACGCTGAGCCTGGACACCTCCTCGTCCCTGTGCGTGGGGCTGTCCCCCAAGGAGCAGCCGAACTCCCCGTAAAGGTCGTAGAAGGATATCTCGCCTCCCCTGAGGCTCTTGCGCATAAGCACCTCGACAGCCCTGTTACTAAGCAGCCAGATGCCCACGTCCATCAACAAGAGATGCTCAGGCATAAGCCTGCCCAGCTCCTCCACGGAAGGCTTCTGCAAGCTGTAGGCAAGGCGCGAGGGGGCTCTTACGTCGGAGACGAAGACACCGTGCCTCGAGGCAAGCTCAGGGTTGGCCCAGATGCCGTAGCACACAACGTCGGCGAAGGGTATCTCCTGAAGCTTGCCAGCCCTCACGTAGACATCGCCGCTGGCTATGAGCGTGTGCAAGCCCTCGGGAGCAAGCTCCATGATGCTCTCGTAGAGGGGCAGCTGAAGCTCAAGCAGGTTCTGCGAGAGACGCTGCCCCTTCGCCCAGCGGAAGATGGGGATGGGCGTGAGCACCTTGCCGCTTGGGGCGTAGCTTGGCAGTCGGCGGCTCTGCCCCCCGGCGTGCAGGAGGATGCGCTTCTCCTTGGCGAGCCATTCGCCGAAGCTCTCGCCGCCGCCCTCAGCCTCGTGGCACGACTTGAGCAGCCACGCCGTGCCTCCGCCCGAGCCAACCTTGCGGCCCGGCGGGTCGCACGCGACGAAGCAATCCTTAAAGATGCCTTCCGAGAGGCAAGGGGGCAGGCTAAGCAGCGTCTTCATATAGGCAAATGGTTGAGGAAGTCCTCGTAGGCAAGGCGTATGCCCTCGTCCAGGTCGGTGCGGTAAGTCCAGCCGAGCGAGGCGGCCTTGCTCACGTCGAGCAGCTTGCGGGGCGTGCCGTTGGGCTTCGTCGTGTCCCATCTTATCTCGCCCTCATAGCCTACCACCTTAGCCACTTTGCCCGCCAGCTCCTTGATGCTAAGCTCCTTGCCCGTGCCCGCGTTGACTGTCTCGTTGCCGCTGTAATGGTTCATCAGGAAGACGCACAGCTCAGCCAAGTCGTCAACGTAAAGGAACTCGCGCAAGGCGCTGCCGTCGCCCCAGCACGTCACGAAGGGCAAGCTCTTAAGCTTGGCCTCGTGGAAGCGCCTTATCAAGGCGGGCAAGACGTGGCTGTGCGTCGGGTGGTAGTTGTCGTTGGGGCCGTAGAGGTTGGTGGGCATGACGGATATGAAGTCGGTGCCGTACTGGCGGTTGAGGAACTCGCAGTACTTCAGTCCGCTTATCTTCGCCA
>JAJPZF010000184.1 GCA_021204545.1 Prevotellaceae bacterium | reverse complement strand
GGGCTATATGGGCGGGCCGTTCGTGGCGCACGTGGGCGTGGACACGGCAGAGCGCAAGGTGGTGGTGAGTGAGGTGTTCGTGTTCAACCCCGAGGGGCAGAAGCGCGACCTTATGCGGCAGCTTGAGGGCTGCCTTCGCACGCTTCGCAAGGTGAGGGACTGACGGGGGATGAAGGCAGTAGTGGACAACAAGATACCTTTCATACGCACGGCTATAGAGAGCCTTGTGGACGATGTGGCGTACCTGCCGGGGCGTGAGATAAGCCCCAGCGACGTGAGGGACGCCGACATTCTGCTGATACGCACCCGCACCCGCTGCGGAAGGGAGCTGCTGGAGGGCAGCCAGGTGAGGTTCGTCGGCACGGCTACCGCCGGGTTCGACCACATAGACACGGACTACCTCGAGGCAGAAGGTATAACTTGGGCGAACTGCCCCGGGTGCAACGCCGCCTCGGTGGCGCAATACGTGCGCAACAGCCTTCTGCTTTGGCAGAGGGACAACGGGGAGAGCCTCGCCCGTCAGACGGTGGGAATAATAGGCGTGGGCAACGTGGGGAAGGCGGTAGGCATGGCTCTCGCCCCCTTGTGCAAGGCGATACTGCTTAACGACCCGCCACGCGAGGAGGCAGAGGGAGGCAAGGGCTTCTCAAGCCTTATGGAGCTGTGCGAGCGGTGCGACATCATAACGATACACACGCCACTGGTGACGGGCGGCAGATACCCTACGCAGCATCTTGTGGACGAAGGCTTCCTGCGCTCCTTAAAGAGAAAGCCCCTGCTGCTGAACACGAGCCGAGGCGGCGTGGTGGACAACGAGGCACTGCTCATGGCACTCGACGTGGGACTGCTGAGGCAAGCCATCGTGGACACGTGGGAGAACGAGCCGCATCCCCTGCCCCGCCTGCTCGGGCGGGTGTACATCGGCACGCCCCACATAGCGGGCTACAGCGCCGACGGCAAGGCTAACGCCACAAGGATGACGCTCGAAGCGCTGTGCCGTTGGCTGGGACGGGAGATGACCTTCAATATCTGCCCCCCAAGCCTGCCCGCAACGCTCAGCCTGCCCGCCGGCCCTGTGGAGAGGGCCCTTGCGCTCTACAACCCGATGACCGACAGCCTGCGTCTGAAAGCCCGCCCCGACGAGTTCGAGCAGCTGCGCGAAAGCTACCCCCTCAGGCGCGAGAGGCTGGACTGAAGCAGCGGGCGGCTTGCACAAATCCGCCCGGATTGTGTAATTGCCCCCATAATTATTTGGCGGATACAGATAAATGTGGTTACTTTGCAACCCGATAACAACATCACGTTAACAAACAATATTATTAATTCTAACTGCATTATGTCTGAAATTGAAGCAAAAGTAAAGGAAATCATCGTGGAAAAGTTAGGTGTGGACGAGAGCGAAGTGACTGAGAGCGCAAGCTTCACCCAGGATCTTGGCGCAGACTCCCTGGACACCGTCGAGCTGATTATGGAGCTTGAGAAGGCTTTCAGCATCTCCATTCCCGATGACGCCGCCGAGAAGATAAGCACGGTAGGCGACGCTATCAAGTACATCGAGGAGCATCAGAACTAATTTTTCACCCTATCTCCCCTCCCGTCGGTCGGGTGGGGAGTTTATATTTCCACGGAGGAGACTAATGGAACTTAAGAGAGTTGTAGTGACTGGCATGGGCGCTGTCACCCCGCTCGGCAACACTGTCGGGGAGACGTGGCGCAATGCCCTTGCCGGCCTGAGCGGCGCCGCCCCTATCACGCATTTCGACGCTTCGGCGTTCAAGACGCACTTTGCCTGCGAGGTGAAGGGACTGGACACCGCTCCCTTCATCGACCGCAGGGAGATCCGCAAGATGGACCCCTATTGCCAGTTCGCCGTCATAGCGAGCCAGATGGCCGTTGACGACAGCGGAATGGACCTTGAGACGGTGGACAAAGACCGCATCGGCGTGGTGATGGGCGTGGGACTTGGCGGAATGCGCACGTTCGAGGAGGAGGAATGGAACTACGCCAAGACGGGACCGACGCTCGGCCCAAAGTACAACCCCTTCTTCGTGCCTAAGATGATAGCGGACATCTGCGCCGGGCACATAAGCATTCGCTTCGGGTTCCATGGTCCGAACTACGTGACGAGCAGCGCCTGCGCCTCGAGCACGAACGCCATAGCCGACGCGTTCAACCTGATTCGTCTGGGCAAGGCCAACGCCATCATCACTGGCGGCGCGGAGGCTGCCATAGCTCCCGGCGGGGTGGGCGGCTTCAACTCTATGCACGCCATATCCACCCTGAATGAAAACCCGCAGGCGGCGAGCCGGCCCTTCAGCCTGAGCCGCGACGGCTTCGTTATGGGCGAGGGCTCCGTCTGCCTCGTGCTTGAGGAGCTGGAGCACGCCAAGGCCCGCGGCGCGCATATCTATGCCGAGATGGCGGGCGCGGGGATGAGCGGCGACGCTTACCACATCACCGCCTCGCACCCCGAGGGGCTTGGAGCCAGGCTCGTGATGGAGATGGCTCTTGACGACGCTGGGATGAAGCCCGAGGACATAGACTACATCAACGCGCACGGCACATCAACACCCGTCGGGGACCTGAGCGAGGTGAAGGCCATCCTGGCAGTGTTCGGCAAGCACGCCTACGACCTGAACATCAGCTCCACCAAGTCCATGACGGGCCACCTGCTTGGCGCGGCGGGAGCCATAGAGGCTATGTTCAGCGTCCTCTCGGTGAAGAATGACATCGTGCCGCCCACAATCAACCACGCGGACGACGACAAAGACCCCGAGATAGACTATAACCTGAACTTCACGTTCAACGTGGCCCAGAGGCGCACCGTGCGGGCAGCCCTGAGCAACACCTTCGGCTTTGGCGGGCACAACGCCTGCGCCATCTTCAAGAAGTACACTGACTGAGCCTTGTGAGCGTCAAGGATCTGATATCTATAGCGAAGTTCCCTTTCCGCAAGGAGAGGGAACTTTGCCGTCTCTTGCGCCCGATACTGGGCTTCTACCCCTGCGACATACGCCCCTACCAGCAGGCCCTGCTGCACAAGTCATCGTCGGTGATAGGCGAGGGCGGGCGTAAGCTCAACAACGAGCGGCTTGAGTTTCTGGGCGACGCCATACTGGGCTCTGTGGTGGCCGACGTGGTTTACCGCCATTTCGAGGGCAAGCCCGAGGGTTTCCTCACCAACACCCGCAGCAAGATAGTGCAGAGGGAGTCGCTCAACCGCGTGGCTCACGAGATGGGGCTCGACCGTCTGGTGAAGCGCGACGAGCATATAAGCAGCTCGCACAACAGCTACATAAGCGGCAACGCCTTCGAGGCCCTGGTCGGGGCGATATACCTCGACCGCGGCTACGCCCGCTGCCTGAGCTTCATGAAGACGCGTGTGCTGCGCAGGCTCATCAACCTGGACATGATAGCCTTCCGCGAACAGAACTTCAAGAGCCGCCTGATAGAGTGGACGCAGAAGCACAAACTCTCCATCGACTTCCGCCTTGTGGAGGAGCAGAAGGAGGAGGGCAACACGCCGACGTTCCTCACTAACGCCATCATCGAGGGGATAGTGTGCGGCGTTGGCAAGGGCTACTCGAAGAAGGAAAGCCACCAGCTCGCCTCGCGCGACGCGCTGACAAGGATAAAAAGGGAGGACGGCATCTTCCGCAGCATACAGCAGGCCAAGGAGCGGAGGCTCGGAGCTCCCGGGGCGGAAGGAGCGGGGAAGGAAGCCCCGTCAGACGAGGTTTCCAAGTAATATTTGCTGAGTTTTTGGGGAGTTAAGCAAGAGCCCTGCAATCGCCCCGTGCGGGCGGTGGCAAATGACTTGCTGTGTTTCGGCAAAAGAATTGCTATATTTCCGCGAATCTCTCGCTATGTTTCAGCGAAAGACTTGCTGTGTCTCAGCCGATGCCCCGCTAAAGAGTCTACGAAGGCGCACCGGACGCGCCGCGCATGTCAGCCGCCAAAAGCCTTTGTTTTGGCTGCGCGGGATAAGATTTGCCCGCAAATTGTTGGGAGGGAAGGCGGAATGCACTAACTTTGCCGCTCAAACGCAAGTGTGCGCACAGCAGAAGCAGCGAGGATAATGAGCAGGTTCCGCATAAACTTCAAGGAGCAGACCGCAGAGGAGGAGGCTTACTGCTGGGAGGTGGACGACAGTTTCTTTGCCGAGGCCGGGGGCGAGCTGCAGAGGGGAAGGCTGAGCGTGGAGATGAAGTCGCGCAAGCTTACCGCCAGCGCCTTCGAGCTTAAGTTCCGCCTGCGGGGAGACGTTGAGGTGGAGTGCGACAGGTGCCTTGAGCCTATGCGGCAGCCAGTGGCGGGTGAGAGCGCGCTTCTGGTGAGGATAGCAGGTAAAGACGAGGACGACGGCGAGACGTTGACGACCGCTGACGGGGAAGTGGACTTGGCGTGGAACGTGTATGAGATGATAGCCCTGAGCCTGCCGATGCGCCACGTCCACCCTGAGGGCGAGTGCAAAGGAGCAGTAGCCGAGGCGCTCAGTCACTATGAGGGGCAGCAGGAGGCCGACCACCGCTGGGACACTTTGAGAGAGATAACAGACAACAACTAAAGATACACAAGCAATGGCACATCCTAAGAGAAGACAGTCGAAAGCACGCACCCGCAAGCGCAGAACACACGACGGCGCAGTCGCTCCCACGTTGGCGGTATGCCCCAACTGCGGAGATTTCTACATCTACCACACCGTTTGCCCCTCCTGCGGCTACTATCGCGGTAAGGTTGCAATAGAAAAAGAAGCCTAACATCCTTTAGGCTCGCAGATAAGCCGTCAGAGACCCAAGTGCGCTCTTACGGCTTTATTTTTCAATATCGGAGGTAATGGAAAAGATTAATGCTACAATCACTGGCGTGGGCGGCTACGTGCCCGACTATATCCTCGACAACGAGGAGATGTCCACCATCGTGGAGACCAGTGACGAATGGATAATGCAGCGCATAGGCGTGAAGACGCGCCACATACTTAAGCCCGAGCAGGGCAGCGGCACGGCATACATGATGACACGAGCCGTGAGGCAGCTGCTCGTGAAGACCGGGACTGAGCCAGAGAGCGTGGAGCTTCTCATCTGCGCCACCACCACGCCCGACTACCACTTTCCCTCGACGGCCAGCCTCGTGATAGGCGAGACTGGACTGAAGAACGCCTTCGGCTTCGACATGGAGGCGGCTTGCGCGGGCTTTCTCTATGCTATGGAAGTGGGCGCGTCGTTCATTCGCAGCGGCAGGTACAAGCGCATAATCCTGTGCGGAGGCGACCACATGTCGAGCATGACCAACTACCAGGACCGCAACACCTGCCCCATATTCGGCGACGGGGCTGCCTGCGTTATGATGGAGGCTACAACAGAGGCTGTGGGACTTGTGGACGGAGTCTATCACGTGGACGGCAAGGGCTACCAGAACCTGCACATGGCGGCAGGCGGCAGCGCCAAGATGCCCAGCCACGAGACGGTGGACGCCCGCGAGCATTACGTCTATCAGGAGGGCAGGGCGGTGTACAAGCATGCCGTGCTTGACATGAGCGAGGCGGTGCGCGACATTACGGCTCGCCACGGACTCTCCAAGGAGAACATAGCCTGGCTCGTGCCGCATCAGGCGAACATCAACATAGAACAGTCGGTGGCTGCCCGCATAGGCATCAGCGAAGACCACGTGATGGTGAACGTGGACCACATGGCTAACACCAGCGCAGGCACGCTTCCCCTCTGCCTTTGGGAGTATGAGCCGCGCCTCAAGAAAGGCGACAACATCGTGTTCACAGCCTTCGGGGCAGGCTTCTCGTGGGGAGCGAGCTACCTCGTGTGGGGCTACGACGGAGCCAAGGAGGCGCAGAAGTCGCCCGCACAGTTCTTCGAGGAGGGCAAGATGACACGCCAAGAGTGGGCTGCCCTCTGCAAGAGCCGGGAGTAGAGACCAATGCACAAGGCAGGCTTCGTCAACATCGTGGGTAACCCCAACGTGGGCAAG
>JAJPZF010000090.1 GCA_021204545.1 Prevotellaceae bacterium | reverse complement strand
AGATGGATGCCTTGATACTTGAGGACTTGAACGGCTCAGAGACATGGAACCCGACCAACCTCTCGTACAACCAGCGAGTGCAGGTGGGCAACGCCTTAGGCTCTATCTACGGTCTGAAGTATAAGGGCGTGTTCCGCTATGACTACGACCACAATGGCTACACGACTGCATCCTTCAAGAGCTATGGCTACGCTGAGGTTGACGCGGACGGTAATGTCTGCTCCAGCGCGGAGTATGCCGAGGCTTACGGTACTGGTTACGACGCCGCGGGCAACGCCATCAACACAGCGGCAGCAGCCGCTCGCCGTGGCGAGAACTACACTTGCCCGATAGCATACGACGCCAACGGCAATATGCTGACCGACGCTAAGGGCAATCCCCTGCCTCTGTACTACTGCTACAGCGAGTCGAGCCGCTATCAGTTCCAAGGTGGTGACGCCATTTATGAGGACATCAATCACGACGGCTCTATCGATCGTTATGATATGGTATATCTCGGCAATTCCAACCCGAAATGTTACGGCGGTTTCGGCATAAACTTATACTATGGAAACTTCGAGATTAACGCGTCTTTCAACTTCCGTATGGGCAACCAGATTGTTAACCTTGCCCGTGGTGAGTATGAGAGTATGACGGCTAACACAAACCAGAGCTACGCCACCACATGGCGCTGGCGCAAGAATGGTGACATCACGGAGATACCTCGCGCCCTTAGCACGGTCTATGGCTATTCGAGCTACAACTCTCTGCCTAGCGACCGCTACGTGGAGAACGGCGACTATCTTCGTCTGCAATACATACAGATGAAGTACAACTTCGATGCCAAGAAGCTGAAAAAGTATGGCATCCGCAGTCTGTATCTGTCTGCCACCATCAACAATCTCTTCTGCTGGACGAAGTACACGGGCGTTGACCCCGAGGTCAGCATTGGCGGCTATGCAGTGGCAACTGACAGCAGCAAGACCCCGCGTGCCAAGTCTTTCACTTGCAGTATAAATCTTGGTTTCTAACGAAGAGGAAAAATGGATAAGACAATGAAAAGAATAAAGATAGCAAGCGCACTTGTCGCCGTGACATTGGCCGCTTCCTCGTGCCAAGACTGGCTCACCATCTATCCTCAGACGCAGGTTGTGGAGGAGGACTTCTGGGAGGACAAGAACGACTTGGAAGGCGTCCGCTACGCTGCTTACCAGCAGATGTGCAGCACCTTGGAGCAGATAGTGCTGTGGGGCGACTTGCGCTCAGATTCCTATACCCTGAGTACTGCCGACGAAAGCACCTCCACCCAGCAGCTATACAAGGAGATACGTGAGGGACGCCTCGACAAGGACTCTGCCGAGACGTACTTCGACTGGGGCGGCTTCTACACCACCATCAACTATTGTAATAAGGTGTTGCAGCACGGTCCTGAGATCCTGGAGAACGACAAGCAGTTCACCTCTTCGGAGTGGTCGCAGATGAAAGCTGAGATAACAGGCTTGCGCGCCCTGAACTACTTCTACCTCCTCCGCGCTTTCAAGGATGTTCCCTACAGCACGAAGGTGATTAACAGCGACACAGAGGTTGAGGCCTTTGCGGCGACCAACCAGCTTGCTGTATTGGACTCTATTATTGTTGACGTTGAGAGTGTGAAAGGCAGGGCAAGAAACCGTTTCACCTCAACTTCCGATTCCAAGGGGCTTATCACGAACGCCGCTCTCTATGCGATGCTTAGCGACATGTATTTGTGGCGCGCCTCGCTCCACGAGGGTAGGGGACTAACCGCAGACACCGTCACCATCAACAACCTTGCAGGCGTGAAGGACTCGCTTGCGGCTCACACTGTGACCGGTGACTACCAGCTTTGCGCAGACTATGCCGACCTGGCACTCAGCGCACTTGCGACGCAGCTTGAGAACAGTAACACAGGCTTCGGCAGCAGTCGCAACTCTACTCAGTCCTACGGGCTTACGGATGTGAATCTCATCGAAAACACTTTCGAGAACTTCATCAGTGGTCAGACCCCGAAGTTGACTGCCTATGAGCAGATATTCTCCACTGGAAACAGCGACGAGAGCATCTTCGAGTTGCAGTTCAACACGAGCGATTCTCGTAAGAACTCAGTCGTTACCGACCAATGGGGTTACAGTACAGATGTGCATCTGGCAGTGAGTGACGGGGCTCTTGGCGCAATCTACAGCTCCACGGAGCGTAATCGCGACAGCCGTATGTGGTTCTCCGCTTGGGGCAATGCCTCGAGCGTAAGCGGGACTTCCTACAGTAGCACTCTTCCCGGCTACTACTGCTTCAAGTGGAGGGATATTAGCTTGGAGATGCCTAACAGCGCGTCGCCGGAGTGTTCTGACATTAGCATAAGCGCAAGCGGCTCATCGGCTGATTCTTATCGTAATTGGATAATCTACCGCCTGAGCGATGTGATGTTGCAGAAGGCAGAAGCGCTGGCTTGTATGGGTGAGAGCGTGGAGGCAATGAAGTATGTGGACGCTATCCACCGCCGTTGGTATTGCAACGACAGCCAAAGCAGCACCTTGCAGCCGAGCGATGACGTCACGGGCCTGACAAGCTCAACCGTCTTCAGCGGAAGCACGAGTGCGACCTTGGGCAACATTCCCTCGCCGTCAGCTAACACCTCTTCGGAACTGTATGAGATAGCCGTTCTCAACGAGCGCCAGATAGAGTTCCTCGGGGAGGGCAAGCGTTGGTTCGACCTTGTGCGCTACGCTGAGCGTCATGCGGGCGGGCAGGACGGCACGCAAGACCCGCGCGAATGGACAGAAGAGCTGCCTATAGGCAACGGAATGGCGGGTGTGGAGGCTATGATTGAGCAGTTCCTCAAGAACGAGTTCAGCAGCAACTACACCACTCTTAAGAACCGCTTCAAGAATCGTTACGGCCTTTACAACATCATATATTATATGGAGATAAAGGCGAGCGATGGTATGCTTGAGCAGAACCCAGTCTGGAACAAGAACACATTCGAACAGTAATCAATGAAGGGGTATATTATGAGCAAGATAATGAAGAATACATTCTATCTGTTGGCAATACTTTCCCTTGGTGTGTTGCAAGGCTGTAAGGAAGACATAGATATGTCCGACCGTTACACTTTCACCGAGAACACTGTTGCCAGCTATTTGGAGGCGCACGATGACTACAGCGAGTACTATCGCCTCCTTGGTGTCGTGCCAATCAGCACACGCAGTGAGTCCACCGTGCTTCAGCTTATGTCTGCCCGTGGCAACTACACTGTGTTCGCTCCCGACAACGATGCCATACAGAATTATCTCGACACTCTGTATGCAAAGGAAATCATCAGCGCTCCCTCTTGGGACGGCTTCGACGACGACGAGGTTCTCGACTCCATACAGAAGATAATAGTCTACAACAGCATTATCGACGGAGGCGACGACACAGAGGCTTATCAGACGGGCAGCTTCCCCGACGACACCGAGGAGTTCCTTATTGCCAATATGAACGACCGCAAGCTCACGGTCAACTATGGCAACAATCCCGATTCCATCTACATCAACGGCACAAAGGACGATGACGGCAACGTGCTTGACGGCAGTCTCATAGATCTCAGCAACCGTGACATAGTGGCAATCAACGGTTATATCCACGAGGTGCATTCAGTGGTGGCTCCCAGCAACGAGACTCTTGGCGACATGCTTAAGGGCTTCATTGACTCGAATTCCGGAGACTATATCCTGATGTCCAAGATCATCTCGGCTTGCGGCCTCCTCGACACTCTGAGCAAGATAAAGGACGAGACCTACGAGGAGCTTTATCTCACGGAGGCCATAGCCGACCTTCCCACGCACCCCAGTTACGGAAAGACGGGCTATCTGCCAGAGCACCGCAAGTATGGCTTCACCATCTTCGCGGAGAAGGATGAGTTCTGGCAGCAGAAGTTGGGCAAGTCCATCAGCGACATAACAGTTGACGACATAAGGAGCTGGGTTGTGCAACAGGGCTTATATCCCGACGCTACAGATGATGACAACTATGAAAGCGAGGACAACGTGCTCAACCAGTTTGTCACCTATCACATTCTGCCTATGCGCATACCTGTTGACAAGCTGGTCATCCACTATAACGAGAAGGGGTATTACTATGCCACCTCCACACGTTACTCCGTGGCCACTTGGGAGCTTTACACCACGATGGGCGAGCGTAGGCTCTTCAAGCTGTATCAGTGCAGTGACTTAGACAACGACCCCATCATCATCAACCGCTTCCCCAACCTCGACAATGGGCGCAGTGGCACATACCACGAGCTGAGTTGCGACGATGACAAGTGCGGCTTCACTGTCATCACCTCCGAGGCTCAGAGTGTTGTCAACGGCTATATTTATCCTATCGAGCCTGCCGGGGGCGGCGGTCCTGTAGCTTTGTCATACTCCGAGGAGACTCGCGAGAACTTCCAGAAGCAGCGCCTGCGCTTCGATGTGGCAGGCCTGTTCCCCGAGTTTATGAACAACGACATACGCGCCAACCGCGTCAGCACCAACCGCAACCTTTGTGTCGGCATTCCCACGGATCAGGAGTATTCTTATCTTCGTAACGTTACTATAGAGGACGGGACGATATTCTACTATCTGCTTGGTCTGGCTTGCGGGTGGCAGAACTATCAGGGAGACGAGTTCAACGTGACAGGCCGCTATGAGATGACCTTCGTCGTCCCGCCAGTGCCTCTGAAGGGAACATACGAGATACGCTATGCGGTGCAGAATAACTCATCGCTTCGTGGTATGTGCCAGGTATACTTCGGCAGCGACACTGACAACCTTTACGCTATGGGTATCCCTCTTGACTTGCGTATTGGCGGCACAAGTGACATACTCGGCTGGCAGGCTGACGTCTCTGGCGACGATGACACAAACGCCGAGGTCGACAAGAAGATGCGCAACAACGGCTTTATGAAAGGCCCCGAGCACTATCACGCTGGCACTGGAAGCGCAAGCACGGCACGTGCCACGAACACGACGACACGACGCATCATCGTGCGCCAGGAGATGGAGCCGGGCAAGACGTATTATCTGAAGTTCAAGTCGGTGTTGGAGGACGAGTCGAAGGAGTTCTATATGGACTACATCGAGCTCTGCGCCAAGGAGGTTTACGACAACCCGCAGACACCTGAGGATATTTGGTAATCACTCGAAAATCAAAACAATATGAGAAGGACATATAATTATATTGGCGCAGTGCTTTGCGGAGCTGTCGCTCTTGCTCTGCCCTCTTGCACCGACACGTGGGGAGATCACTACGATAATCCCGAAAGCACCGCTGCCACGCAGTCGTTGTGGGAACTCATCAGCGAGAACTCCGACCTCAGCAACTTTGCGGAGATAGCGGAGAAGGTGCATTATTATCGTGACCAGACCCATCCGCAAGCCGACTACACGTTCAAGGATATGCTCGACGGCACGCAGCTGCTCACCGTCTGGGTGCCGGAGAATGATGCCCTCACCGCTGCGGATTGGCAGCGCTGGAATGATCTGACCGACTCCAACCCTTACACTGTCCAGCAGCAGTTTCTTGCCAACAGCATAACCCTTTGGCGTCAGGTTGCCACAGGTGGGGGGGTCGACACGCTCACGATGCTTAACGGCAAGAAGCAGGTCTTCGACAAGAATAACTTCACGATGGCAGACTATGCGCTCATAGAGAAGAACGTGGCAGCCAGCAACGGAACGCTCCACACTGTCGGCACGCCCGTTCCGTTCAACTACAATATCTACGAGTTCCTGAAAGATGACGCTAACGCCAGTGACAACAACCTCATGACGTTCCACGACCTTATCATCGACAGCGACACCACCTACTTCAGCGAGGACAACAGTATTGAGGGCGCGGCCGACGCTAATGGTAACCCCACCTACGTTGACAGCGTCTATTTCACAACCAACACGATGTTCACCGCAACGAAGCAGTTCCCCTCGAACAGCAACACCGACCAGTATCTCACCTATGATGAGAGCTTCGGCGCTAACATCG
>JAJPZF010000166.1 GCA_021204545.1 Prevotellaceae bacterium | reverse complement strand
CGTCCTTCAGTATGTCCTCCTACACCTCGCCGAGGTTGATGTAGAAGTCGCCTCCGTAGTTGCCCGGCTGCCCGCTGGTGTAGATGAAGGGGTCGAGCAGCCAGAACTCGATGTATTCCACGTTCATCGTCTCGAAGTCCGTGTTGTCCATCTTGCGCATCATGCCTCCCCACTTCTCCTCGGGGTAGATGAACTTGCCGTTGCGGTCAACGTCCGTGCAAAGGTTATAGGCGCCGCGCTCGCTTGGGTAGTAGGCCAGGTTCAGGACGCTGAGGCTTGTGGCGGAGGTGTAGCTGTTCTGCGCCTTCTGCGGGTAAAGCTCACGCTCGTACACCTCGCGCACGTAGTGGTTCGACAGCTGGTCGAGGTCGCTCTTTATGTGCGCCGGTGTCAGTGTGCTGCTTCGTCGTGTGAAGATGGGGTCAATATAATACCAGGCGAGCAAGGCTCGGTTGTAGCCATACTGTATGTCGTTCGTGAGCTTGCTCTCGGTGAACATGCTTGGGGTGCTTGACATTGTCCAGTAGGTTGGCGTGGTGAGCGACTGTTTGTTGGAGGAGTTCTCGAAGTCGTCAAGGTAGGAGGCCTCGCCCTGAATGCGTTTGTTCTGCCCCGCCACAAGCTGCGCGAACTCGCCCGTGAAGGAGATTTGGCTGGGCTGCGTGGCATTGATGAGCGGTATCTTGTCGAGCATGTTGGTGAGCCACTGGCTTTCCTTCTTCCACGACATGTGCAAGCCCCAGAGCGTGTTCCTGAGCGGCTCGTTGCCCATGCTCACCTTGGTGGTGAGCGGTTGCTCGTTGAGGAAGAACACTGAGCCGCCTATCGTGAAGTTGTCGTTCAGCTTATAGTCGAGGTTCACGCCGAGCATCGTCTTGCGCTGCATACCGTAATTATCATTGCTTTCCACCGAGGCGTTGATGGTGGTGCCAGCGTCAACGATGCTCTGGTTGATTATCGTCACCGTGCCCATGTTATAGTCCACGATGTAGTCCGTGTTCTCCGTCAGCGTCACGCCGCCAGCCGTCACCACCACCGAGCCTTGCGCTATGTTCGTTGCCCCGAGGTCTATCTGCCCCGCATTAGAACCCGTGTACTGCCCCGTCAGCAGGAACTTGTCGTGTTCTGCCATCTGCTTCGCCACTGTCTTGGTGCTGTCGTACAGCTCCGGGTAGCAATACTTGTCGGCCGTCACGTCGTCGCCTATCCACTCTCTCAGGTGCTCGCCGAAAGGCTCTGAGACGGGGAAGTAGATGCGCCCCTTGTAGATGGTGTAGCCGTCCACGTAGTCGAACTTGCCGTTGCTGTTCGCCTTGTTGTTGTCGTCGAGGCGGTCCAGGTTCATCGCCTTCAAGAGGGTGGTGCTCTTCAGCTTCTCCTCGGGCAGGTAGGTGAGGTACACGCCGCTGGAGTCGCTCTGGTACTTGATGTCGAGCTTGAACTTGTCCTTCGAGGTGCTGGTTGCCCCGAGGCTGTAGACGTTCTTCATCATCAGCCTCCACGTGGGCAGCGAGGGAGAGCCGCTGCTTCCCTTCAGAAGCTTCACGAAGAGGGCGCTGCTGTTGTCCGTGAGGTCGGCGCTGAACTCGCCCACCTGGTAGGTAACGCCAGCGTAGGTGTACTCGTAGGCTATGGCGAGTATCTCGTCGGTCTGAAGGGTTGAGTTGAGGGACACGTAGCCCAGGGAGGAGTTCAGGTAATACTCCGAGCTGCTCAGCAGGCGGGCGCTCTGCAGCTTCTCGTAGTCCTCGCCGCCCACCAGTCCGTAGTTGTCCAGCACCGTGCTTGCCTGTGAGATGTCCCTTGCGTCGGCCAGGGAGTTCACAAGTGTGTTATACTCCGTGTTCGCCTTGTTCGAGGCCACGTTGACGGAGGCGCTGCCCCAGAGGTCGTTCCTGCCTATCACGTCGTGCTCGCCGAGGTCGGCGAAGGCTATTATGTTGCGGTTGTTGGTGGTGCTGGCGGTCTTGTTCGTCACCCATATCTCCACCCTCGTTATGCTTATGCCGCTGGCCACGGTGGGCAGCGTCTTCATGTTCTTGTCATACTGCTGGCGGAAGAAGTGGGAGAGGTAGAAGTGGCGGTTCTCCTCGTAGTTGGAGGCTGAGAACTCGTAGGTGTTGGTGCTTGTGCCTCCCTTTGAGGACACGCTTTTTGTGGCGGACTTTTTCTGGCTCACCACGGTCTGCAGGGTGAGACGGCCGAACTGGAGGTCGGCGCGCAAGCCGAAGAGGCTCGCCACGCCTGGTATGAGGCTGTTGTTGCTCGGCATGGACACGTTGCCCGCCTCGATGAGCTTTATTATCTCGTCCTCCTTGCCGTCGTACTTCAGCTTCATGCTCTGCGAGTCGAAGTCGAACGAGGCGTCGGTGTTGTAGTTCATCTTCATGTTTATCTTGTCACCCACGCTGCCCGTAAGGCTCAGGTTAATCTTCTCGTCGAAGTCGAAGCTGTTGGTCTTCCTTCGGTTCACCGCCAAGGAGGGGTTGTCCACCTTCTTCATCGTCATCCCCACCTTCAGCTCGGCGCTGCCCTGTGTCTTTATCCTCACGCCGCCAGGGCCGAATATCTTGTCCGCCGGACCGAGGTCGAAGTGCATGTCGGTGAAGTCGAACTTCTCCTTGCCCTTGCTCTCGAAGGTCTCCGCGTTGCGGTCGCGGAAGTAGCGGCTCATGCTCTGCCTCATCGTCCACTTCTGGTACTCCTCTTTGGTCATGCGCAGGGGGACGTCGAGGTAGCGCCCCGTAAGGTCAACGCGGGGCTTGGAGCTTACGGCCAGGCCCAGGTGCGAGGCTGTGCCTGAGCTTGTGACGTTCGTTGCGTTCTTGTCCTCCGAGGTGTCGGGGGCGTTCTTGGGCGCCGCTGCGGGCTGCTGCTTGGTCTTCTTGTCCGCCCCGTCGTCGTCGAGCAGCACGGTGCCCACGGTGTAGCTCTCGTCCCCTTCGTCGTAGTCCACCTCCGTCTGCATGTTGCGGGGGTCTCTGAGGTCGGCTGTCTTCTTCTCCAAGTCCTCCTCGCTTTGGGCGGTGGTCTTCTTCACGGCGTAGCGCGACTTCCTCCGCTGCGTTGAGGCAGTGTCCTTAGGGGCTTGCTCACCCGTCTCGGAGGGCATACCCATAGAACCACTGAAGGCAACGGCATCGATTGCCATCGCCATCACCAACACGCTTAAGAGCCTTGCCTTCCTCACCTCAAGCCTTGCTACGGAGGGGTTACAGGAGCTTCAGCGCCGCCTTTATGACCTGCTCCACCGTCAACGACGGGTCGCCCTCGAGCAGCCTCGCCACCGCCTTGCGCGACGCAGCCTGAGGGAAGCCGAGCATCGTGAGCGCCGCCACAGCCTCGTCCCGCAGCTCCTTGTCCATGCCCGCTCTCTCAGGCTCCTTCTCCACGTCAAGCCCCAGCACCTTGTCCTTAAGCTCCACTATGATGCGCTGGGCGGCCTTCGGCCCTATGCCTTTCACCGACCGCAGCGCTCGCTCGTCGCCGCGGCTTATCGCCCCCGCCATCTCCGAGGGAGAGAGAGCGGAGAGCGCCACCCTCGCCGTCGCTCCGCCTATGCCGCTCACGCTGGTGAGCAAGAGGAACAGGCTGCGCTCCTGCCTCGTGGCGAAGCCCCAGAGCGTGTAGGCGTCCTCCCTTATCGCCTCAACCACCCAGAGCCGAGCCTCGCGCCTGCCCTCGAGGGCGGAGTAAGTGAAGAGGGAGATGCCCAGGGCGTAGCCCACGCCGCCGGCCTCCACCACTGCCTGCGTGGGGCTCAGCTCAGTGAGCTCTCCCTTTATGTAGTCTATCATGATTAGCCTCCCGCTGTTTAACCTTAGTGGAAACGACGGCGAGCGCCTTATTATTGCGTAGGCTGCCCTTTTTAACCTCTACGCTTAGGCTTCGCGGCGCATCCAGTGGATGCCCTCCACCCCTCTCACTGAGTGGGGTCTACCCCTCTCACTGAGTACACTGCGAAGCCTCCGCCTGACGAATTGCCGGCCGTTCCCTTGCATCGTACCCTCACATACATTACCTTTGCCGCCAAAGCTTAGAGATATGGGCGAGAACAGACAGGCTCTGGCGGGGCTGGGCGTGGCCATCAGAGCTGCTCTCGAGGCGGGGGAGGAGATAATGAAGGTATATGAGGGCGGTGAGAGCGGCTTCGGCGTGACCCTCAAGGCGGACAGCTCGCCGCTGACGCTTGCCGACAAGGCTGCTCACCGCTGCATCGCAGGGCATCTGGCCGCGACGGGGCTGCCCGTCATGAGCGAGGAGGGGGCGCAGCTCACGTACGACGAGCGGCGAGGGTGGGAAGCCTTCTGGCTTGTTGACCCGCTGGACGGCACGAAGGAGTTCATCCGCCGCAACGGGGAGTTCACCGTCAACATTGCCCTTGTGCTCAGCGGGCGCCCGCACCTGGGCGTGGTCTACGCCCCCGAGAGGCGGCTGCTCTACTTCGCCGAGCCTCTGCTGGGGGCATACAGGGCGGAGGACATCACGCAGTGGGAAGAGGGGATGAGCCTGCCACTGCTGGTGGAAAGGTCCGCGAGGCTGCCCCTGCCACAGCCACAGGTGAGGCCGTACGTCATAGTGAGCAGCCGCTCGCACTGCTCGGCAGAGACGCTGCGCTTCATCGAGGAGGCGAGGCGGCAGCACCCCGACGCCGTGACCGTCTCCAGCGGAAGCAGCCTGAAGATATGCCTCGTGGCCGAGGGCTCGGCAGACGTTTACCCCCGCCTCGCACCTACGATGGAGTGGGACACGGGGGCGGCGCACGCCGTGGCCTGCTGCGCAGGCAGGCAGGTCGTGGAGGCGGGGACAGGCCGCCCTTTGCAGTACAACAAGCCCGACCTGCACAACCCCTGGTTCCTCGTGAGATAAAGAAAGGGCGGCGCGCCCCGAAGGACGCCCCGCCCAGCCATAATCTCAGTGTTTTCTCTCTCTCTGTTCTTACCTTGCGGGAGCCGCCGTCGGTATCATGCCGCTGGGGGTGTGGGTGCATACGCCGGCGGCCCGGTTGTAGTACCAGTTGACGATGCTCACGAGTGCCTTATAACTCTTCTTCATAACTTTCCTTTACTGTTGTCTTACCTTAGATTTAACTAATACCTGACACGGAGGGTGTCACTTCCTGACGCGCTTGGTGGGCTTCACCTCAAGGTCGCGCGCCACCCTGAGCGCAGGCTCGGCGGGGCTGGTGATGGTGATGCACACTTGCTGCTCCTGCCGCTGCCCCGAGCCGGTGGAGGATATGCGCAGCACACCGTCCTTCACGTAGCAGCGTATGGCTGAGGCGGTAAGGGTGTCGGTCGACTGTATGTCCACGTGGTACGCATCGCCGCTGACGAAGCGCACACGCGCCGGCACGTTGACGTTGACTCCCGCGAAAGGCTCGCACTCACGCGTTTCTGCTTCTGAGGAGAGAGCCACCAAGGCGGCGCTCACCAGGATAATCATCTTTTTCATCTTTGCAATCTTTTTACCTTAATATGTTTCTTCACTCTCTCAGCCCCTCGCCAGGGGCTTTCATCCCTTTCACGGCGCGAAGGTAGGGGCAACCGGCAGCCTGCGCAAGAGTTTACACCCTAAAAGCGCGGAAAAGGGCCGCTTTATTGACATTCGTCAAAAAAGGGCTATGCAACCCCGACGGAGTCGCGCATACCATCCACTTGCCCGCGCGACAATGGCAAGCCACAGGGGCGGCAGGGGGGGGGGAGTTTGCCATACTGCAGTGTGACATAGTGACATACCCTATACGCATAATGGATGTCACTATGTCAAACTTCCCCCTGCGGCTGCCCCGGCGAGAGCCACAGGGAGACATATTGACATACTCACCTGATAATTCTCTCATTGATATATAAAATGAGAGATAGTGAAATAGTGAAGTGCAAACCTTTATATATAGGTTTGCGCTGTTCACTATCAGTTCATTAGTAGGGCAGCCGGTTATCGTCGCAAGGGGGCGGGCCCCCCCCCGGGGGGGGGGGGGGGGGGGGGGGGGGGGGGGGGGGGGGGGGGGGGGGGGGG
>JAJPZF010000085.1 GCA_021204545.1 Prevotellaceae bacterium | reverse complement strand
CGGCGCGGTCGGCAATCCACGTCACCCTGCCCTCGTACTCACGCCGGTCGCCTCCGCCGTAGTCGGCAAGCACCTTGACCTGCTGCCCCACCTTCACGTCTGCGAGCTGGGCGGTGGTGACGTAAGCCCTGAGGAACATATTGCCCACGTCCGCCATCTTGAAGAGCGGCGTGCCAGGCACTGCGTACTCTCCCTCCTCGGCGTACTTGTCGAGCACCACGCCCGTTATGGGGGCTGTTATGCGGCACTTGGCGAGCTGGTCGAGCACCTCAAGACGCTGTATGTCCGTGGCGGACATCTGGCTGTTGAGGCTCTCGGTGCTGCCAGCCAGCTGCGAGAGCTGCGCCTCCAGTTGCTTGCGCAGCACGTTGACGGAGCTTACCGCGTCGTCCAGCTGCTTCTGGTTGGCGGCGTTCTCCTTGACCAGCGTCTCGTAGCGTCGCTGCTCCATCTCCGCCTTCTGTAGCTCCTGCCTCGTGCTGGCTATCTGCTTCTCGATGTCGGGGCGCTGGTTAGCGTAGCTCATCCTCGTCGCCCCAAGCTGCAAGGCTCTGAGGGAGAGCTGCACAGTGTCCACCAGCCCCACCTGCTGCCCTTGGGTTAGGCTGTCCCCCTCCGTCAGGCTTAGGCTAAGCAGGCGGCCGCTCTGCTCCGCCGACACCGTCACCTCCGTAGCCTCGAACATACCCGTGGCGTCGTACTCCTTCCTCCCTCCCGAGCAAGCGAGCAGGAGGGACAGGCAGGCTGCCATTATTGTCGTCTGTCTCATACCTTTATTATATGTTGTTTATCGTCCTAAGCTTCTGTATCTCCTGCAAGAGTTGCAGCTCGTGCATGGAGCGTGTGAGCCGCGCCTCGCTCACGGCGTTGATGTCGCGGAGCATCTCGTTCACCGTCTCCGTGCCGTTCTCCACCTTCGTGTCCGCCTTCTCCCTTATGCCTTCCCTCAGGCGGATTATCTCCTCGTCCTCGTCCATCTGCTTGCGCAGGCTCTCTATCGCCCCTCCCTGCATCTGGCTCTGGAGGCTGGTGTTCAGGAGGAAAGCCTCGCGCTCGCTCTCCACGCTCTGCCTCTCCACCTCCAGCTTGTGCTTGTCGCCCAGGCGGGTGTAGAGGCTGCCGAAGTTCCACGACAGGGTAGCCCCCACCTGGTAGTAAGCCTGGAAGCCCGTCTTGAAGAGGTTAAGCCCCGGGTTGGCGTAGCCCCCTTGGGCGAAGAGCGAGAGGCGCGGGCGCAGGTTCGTGTCGAGTGCGCTGAGCCTCTCGTCGATGAGCAGGCTGCGGGCGTTGTAGAGGTCGAGCTCGGGGCGGCGGTTCTCTTGGGGGAAGATGCCTGAGGGCAGCGAGGGTCGCGCGAGCGTGTCGCCCTGGGCTATCTCCTCGCCCGTGAAGGTGGAGAGCATCCTGAGGTAAGCCTCCCGCGTGGCACGCTGCCCCGTCTCGCTCTGCCTTGCCTTGGCCAGCTCCACACGCACGGCGTCAACGTCCGTCTGGTTGGCAACCCCGCCCCTCTGCATGGCGAGCACGTTCTCGAGGCTAAGGCGCAGGTCGTCCTCGAGCAGTGCCGTCTCCCTTAGCTGCTCGTCGAGGGAGAGGATGCCGAAGAATATCTCCTCCACCCGCTCGTACACATCGTAGAGGGCTACCTCCACCTGCTCGTAGTCAACGTCTCCCTGCCTGCGGGCCAGCGCCTTCTGCGAGGAGACAGCCCCGCCGTCGTACACCGACTGGCTGAGGTTGAGGCTGAAGTCGTACTGGTCCCGTGAGAGGCCCTTGAAGCTTACGCTGGGCAGGTCGACGGGCAGCTTCGTGGCGTCGCTCTGGTACTGAGCCCTTGCCGAGAGCGAGAGCTGCGGCAGGTATGCCTTCTGTGCGTTGCTCACGCTGAAGTCCCTCGATTGCTCCACGAGCGAGAGCTGCTTGATGACGGGGTAGTTCTCCCGAGCCATCTCCTTGCAGCGCTCGAGCGTGAGCTGCGCCCTTGTGCTTGCGCCGGGCAGGAGGAGTGCGAGGAGGCAAAGGATGTGTTTCATAGTGTCGCTTGTTTGGCGCGAAGGTATGGCGTTTCGCCTCACGGGCGTTACCCTTAGCGCAGGTATGATGTCCTTTTTGTAGGAGATAGGCGAAGGAAGGCCATCATGCACGGCTGGCGGCCGTTGCCTTGGTATTAGAGTCGCCAAACAACCCCTCGCAAGGGGTTCAACCGGGCCCCTCGCGAGGGGTTCAACCGGGCCCCTCGCAAGGGGTTGTCTGAAGGGCGTTATATAGGGACACGAAGGGTGTTATATAGGGGCCACGGCCCAGTTCCTTTTCGTACCTTTGCCCCTCGGATATGGACGAGAAAGCGCCAAGGCGTCTCTCCTTCGGCCAGATTAAGGAGATAGCGAGCGAGCTTGCGGCTGCGAAGGGTCTCACCCCCTACGTGCGCGGCGGCATCGGTATGTGGTACGGCAAGGCTCCCGACGTAGGGAGCGTCCTCAAGCCCGGCACGCCTTACATTATGGAAGAGCCTCGGCTGGCTTTCCTCAAGAGGGGAAGCGCGAGGGTGACCATCAACACGATGGACTTCGAGGTGAGCGCAGGGAGCGTCGTCTTCTTCGGCACGGGTGCGATAGTTGAGCCCAAGAGTTTCTCCCCCGACTTGGAGATAAGCGGCGTGATGGTGGCGGGCGAGAGGATTGCCAACGCCCTCGGAGTGTCCGGCGCCTTGGCGGGGCATGGCACGTACATCATAGCGGAGACCCAGGGGGAGGAGGCTGAGATAGTGGAGGGCATCTTCGCCACGCTGTGGAGGCTTGCGCACGAGGAGCGGCGGGCTGACGACACGCTCAACGGCATGATTGGCTCGCTGCTTCGCTACTTCCAGCACATCCGTTCCCTCAGGGAAAGCTCGCTGGAGACGGGACAGCAGGCTGACCGCCTCCGCTTCGAGCGCTTCTTGCGGCTCGTCAACGCCCACTGCCGGCAGCAGCGGCAGCTCTCCTTCTATGCCGACAAGCTCTGCATAACGCCCCGCTACCTCGGCGTGAGCGTCCGAGGCGTGAGCGGTGTGACGGCGAAGGAGTGGATAGACCGGGCGGTGTGCACCAGCGCGAAGGTTATGCTTAGGCACACGTCGAGGCAGGTGGCGGAGATAGCCTACGAGCTCTCGTTCCCCTCGGCGAGCTTCTTCTGCCGCTTCTTCAAGAGGATGACGGGCGTTACGCCTCAGGCTTACCGCGGGGGATAAGGCTAAAGCTCCGCCTCGAGCTCCACGGGGCAGTGGTCGCTTCCGTAGATTTCTGTGTGTATCGTAGCGCCTCGTAGCCGTGGCGTTAGGCGTTGGCTGGTGATGAAGTAGTCGATGCGCCAGCCTGCGTTCTTCTCACGAGCCTTGAAGCGGTAGCTCCACCAGGAGTAGACGCCTGCGAGCGTCGGGTGGAAGAAGCGGAAGGTGTCGGTGAAGCCGCTCTCGAGGAGCTGTGTCATCTTGCCTCGCTCCTCGTCGGTGAAGCCGGCGTTGTGGCGGTTGGTCTTTGGGTTCTTGAGGTCTATCTCCTTGTGCGCCACGTTGAGATCGCCGCAGAGGATGACGGGCTTCTGCTTGTCGAGCGAGAGGAGGAAGCTGCGGAAGTCGTCCTCCCACCGCATGCGGTAGGGCAGGCGTGGCAGCCCGTCTTGGCTGTTGGGCGTGTAGCAGCAGACGAGATAGAAGGAGGGGTACTCCAGTGTGATGAGCCTTCCCTCGTGGTCGTGCTCGGGGATGCCCATGCCCAGCCTTACGCTCAGCGGCTCGTGACGGGTGAAGACGGCTGTTCCGCTGTATCCCTTGCGCTCGGCGTAGTTCCAGTAGCTTAGGTAGCCGGGGAACTGTAGGTCTATCTGCCCCTCTTGCAGCTTGGTCTCCTGAAGGCAGAAGGCGTCGGCGTTGAGGCTTAGGAAGGCTTCCGAGAAGTTCTTCCCGGCTACGGCTCGCAGCCCGTTAACGTTCCAGCTTACGAGCCTCACGGCAGCAGGTATTGCGCCAGTGGCGAGTTCATATCCCTAAGACCCTTGGCAATGCTGTGGGCGTTGAGCTTAGCCCCGCTGAGGCTTGTGTGCGTGTGGTCGTGGTTGTAGTATGCCTTAGCCGCCTCCTGCCCCAGTTCGTCGAAGGCGTCGGCGGAGATGTTGTGCAGGTCGAGGAAGGCGACCCCCGTCCGCTCCGCCACCTCACGATACCAGCGCCCGAACGTGTCGTTGCGCCTCTCTATCCTTCCGTCCGTCCACTCGTTGCGGGGCGTTAGGCTCACCAGTATAGGTGTGCCTCCCTTCTGGCGGACGTCGTCTATCATCTTCGTTAAGTACCAGCCGAAGGTGTACACCACCTCGTTCCTAACCTCCTCGTCGGTGCGCACACGGTAGACGTGGCTCGAGTCCGCCGTTCCCTCGATGTCGTTGCGAGCCTTGCCGTGGTCCAGCTCGTTGCCTGCGTCGTTATGTCCGAACTGGATAAGCACGAAGTCGCCCGGCTGTATGTCGTTAAAGACCTTGTCCCAGCGTCCCTCTCTGAGGTAGCTGCGGCACGAGCGCCCTGCCTGTGCGCTGTTCTGCACGGTGATGCGGGTAGTGTCGAACACCTCCGTTGCCTGCGAGCCCCAGCCCCACATGCCGTCCTCGTCCTTGTCCTCGTTCTTAACAGTACTGTCGCCCACGAGGAAGACCACTGGCCTTCCCTCCTGACGCCTCACTCCCGTGGTGGGCAGCGATAGGTCTGCCATCAAGGCGATGAGCGGCTGTGCCTCGGGGTGCGTGCAAGCGGCAAGACCCTCGGCTGCTGAACGGGCGTTAAGACGAGCCCCGAAGGCGCTGGTATGTATGTGGTCGAGATAGAAGTGGTAGTTGAATTTCCACTCTGTCATCTCGTCGTACTTCTCTGCGCTTATCTCGTTCAGGTCTATAAAGGGGCAGTCCATTTCCTCCGCTATCTGCCTTGCCCAGAGGCCGAAGGTCTCGTTCACTCTTGTCACCCTGTGGCTATCGTCGTACGCGTTGCGAGGCGTTAGGCTGACGAGTATGGGGTGCGCCCCCAGCTCACGTGTCTCACGGACGAAGCGTCTAAGGTACTCGCCGTAGGAGTAGACTGTCTCCACGACGCCCGTCTCTTGTATCGTCACCACAAGGGAGTCCTCGTGGCTGATGCCCCGTATGCTTGCCCTTGCCCTGCCGCTGTCGAAGGGGCCGTTGTCGTTGTGCCCCAGCTCAATCATCACGTAGTCGCCCGCGCGGATGCCCTTCTTAACGTCGGGCCAGAGCTGTCGGTAGAAGGTGCGGGAGGACGTTCCCCCGAGAGCCTGGTTCTCGACGGTTATCTTGTCCTCCTGGAAGTACTCGTGGAAGAAGTATCCCCAGCCCCACTGGCCGTTGTCGCCGTTGCCCAGCGTGCCGGTGCGCATAGTGGAGTTGCCGACGAGGAAGAGCACAGGGTTGTCCCCCCGTCGGCTTGAGCCGGCAGCGGGGCGTGCGGTGGAGGCTTTCTCAAGCGAGTCGAGGGTGAGGTCGGTGACGTGGTTGACGTCCTCCATCGGTGTGAACGTCTGGGCGCGGGCGCATAGGGGTAGCGCCGCAAGGAGCAATAGTGTAATGGCTTTCATTGGTAGAGTATTGTTGTCGCGCCTGCAAAAGTAGGCAATCCGCCCTTACTGCACAAGCGTTTCGTCGTCGAAAGGTAAGGGGCGCCGTTAAGGGTGTTATATAGGCTTCGTGTAAGGGTGTATAAGAGGGACCGTGGTCTCTGTATTAGAGTCGTCAAGGTACCCCTTGCGAGGGGTTCAACTGGACCCCTTGCGAGGGGTTCAACGGGACCCCTTGCGAGGGGTTGCCTGAAGGGTGTTATACAGGGACAACGAAGGGTGTTATACAGGCTTCACGACGGCTCTTATACTCCCCTTTGGCGAGGGTCTTATAGATTTTCCGCGTTACGTGGCACAGATTAGCGGGGAATGTGTACCTTTGCCGCCGAAAGCCGTAACTACACATACATTATCATATATATAAGACTAATGAGTTTGAAC
>JAJPZF010000038.1 GCA_021204545.1 Prevotellaceae bacterium | reverse complement strand
TAGTCCTGGCAGATGTCCACCACGCCGTCAAGCACCACCACCTGCGGCCTCAGCGACTTGTCTCCTCGTCCTCTTTTCGTAACTTCGCGCTGAGAGGAAAAAGAAGGCCACTATGGACTACAGCCCCAACCCTGAGAGATACGAGCAAATGCAGTACCTGAGATGCGGCAGCAGCGGCTTGCTTCTGCCCAGGATATCACTGGGCCTGTGGCACAACTTCGGGGACGGGACACCCTACGAGCGCTCAAGGGAGATAGTACTGACGGCATTCGACCATGGCATCACACACCTCGACCTCGCCAACAACTACGGGCCGCCCGCCGGAGCTGCCGAGGAACGCCTCGGCAAACTGCTGCGAGAGGACCTCAAGGCGCACCGCGACGAGCTGTTCCTGAGCACCAAGGCGGCCTACGACATGTGGCAGGGCCCCTACGGCTCGTGGGCCGGCAGGAAGCACCTCACGGCGAGCCTCGACCAGAGCCTCCGCCGCCTCGGCCTTGACTATGTGGACCTCTTCTACTGCCACCGCCACGACCCCCTGACACCCCTCGAGGAGACCCTCCAGACGCTCGTCGACATCGCGCGCCAAGGCAAGGCGCTTTACATAGGCCTGAGCCGCTGGCCGCTCAGCGCCCTGAAGACGGGCATAGACTACCTCGCCAGCCGCGACACCCCACTTCTCATCTACCAGGGCAGGCTCAACATACTGGACCGCTCGCCCGAGCAGGATGGCATCCTCGACTGCCTCAGCTCGGGCGGAAAGGGCTTCATAAGCTTCTCCCCGCTCGCACAGGGACTCCTGACAAGCCGCTACCTGCAGGGCGTGCCGGAGGGCAGCAGGATGGCCGAGGAACGCTTCCTCAAACGCTCCGCCCTCACCCCCGCGCTCCTTTTAAGGCTTCGCAGGCTGAACTCTCTCGCAGAGCAGCGAGGCGAGACCCTCGCCCAGATGTCTCTCTCGTGGGTGCTGCAAAGAGAGGCGGTGACCAGCGTCCTCGTCGGCGTGAGCGGCAAGCAGCAGCTCCTCGACAACATCGGCTGCCTCAGCTCCGCCCCGTTCACGGAGGAAGAACTTCGTCTCATCGACCTCCCCTGAGCGCAAGGCAAGCCCGCGCCCCCTCAACTAAGGAGGAACGCGGGCTTCGCTCTTATGCTGTCAGTGTGCCTCGGAAACCCCTCGGAACGCTGATCTGCGTTATCAAACAATCAAACTATTTTTCTTGCCAGCTTAGAACCCAAAGCCGAATGTGATTTCGGGGTAAACTTTCTCGCTGACCAAGCCCTTCTGGTTGTCGTTTATCGGGACTACCATCGCGGCGCCAATGAAGCTGTCGTCTTTCCCTACTCCATACTTGAAACCGAGACGGAAGTCTGCGCCAAGCTTCCCTTTGAGCTCTTTCTCCATGGATTTCTTAATTTCATCCCTATACTCCTTTGGCCAATCTGACGCATCATAATTCGCCTTTACGCAGATATTAAGGTCGACCCCAATGTACGGACCTATATGATGTCCGTTGTTCAGTTTGAACTTTCCGTCAACCTCGATAGGGATGTAGATCATATTACTGTTGAAAGTACCCTTCTTAAAGTGTTCAGCCCCGTTGTAGCCCACCATCAAGCCAATGTAGAGCTGCTCTATCGGCGCGTATTTCATTCCTACGGAGACCTGATAGTCTATGCCGCTGGGCTTTGGCAGATATCCCAAGGCGAGGCGGAATATTACGTCCCAGTGCTTGAAGCTGTCAGCGGTGCTTCCCTGCGCCTGGTCGGTAGGCACAGTCACCGCCGCCTCCTCCGCTTGCGGGCTCGCTGTCGCGGTTCCCTCGCTCCTGGCTGCCGTCACGGGAATCTTAAGCTCCATTCCCACATAGACCACCTGCTCAGCCTCGGGGTTGAGCTCGATGATTGCCGCCGCCGTCGTGTTGTAGCGCGTGGCTATCGACTCCAGCGTCTCGCCCTTCGCCACGATGTGGCTCACTGTCACTTGCTGGGCGAAAGCGAACTCGCTCACCAAGGCCAAAACTACTGCCAAGAGGCATTTCTTAATAATTGATCTCATAATGCTGTAAATGTTATGTGAGTTAAAAATATTATAGCAAAATCTGTTTGCAATGTGAATCATTGCCTTGTGAACGTGTATCCATACCACCACATATAAATGTTATTTGTGGAAGGATAATCGTATACTTGAATTTCGTCCCAGTCTTTCGAGGTGAAGAGCCAACCAACGTTATCATAATCGCTGTCACTTCTGTATGAGCTATCAACTTGAGTCCATTTAAACGTTATGGAATATACATAGGTGAGCTGGGTGCTGCCAGTTGACCAATCATACGATGTGTTGCTGTCTGTATCATTGATAGTGTATTTAAAACGTCTTGTTTTCGTTGTGGAGCCGTGCTTGTAGGTCGCATAACCACTCCCGTCTTCATTGAAGACAAAATCAAAGATCTCGTTGGTACTGGAAAACGAGGTTTCCCAAGTCCCTACAATTGAGTACTTGGAAGATGAGTCATCGTCATCATCGCTGCACGAGGCGAACGCAAAGGACACTGTGACTGCCGCCAGCAGCATCGAAAGTCTTACCAAATTCTTTTTCATTTCTTATTGTGAGATTTATTGGTGATTATTCTCCAGAAGTCAGGCTCTTGTAAGAGTACGTGTAGTCGTGTAAACTTGTACCAACGAAACCAGACTCGGTATCAATCGTGCCATTATCATTCAATGAGTAGCCAAACACACCGCTACCGCTGTTGCAAGAGTACGCAGATGGTAGATGGGCTGTGCCTACTCCGAAATATCCCAGAAAACCTAAAGTATATATGAGTTCTTCCCCATTGTATACAGTGTAGGTAAGTCCATTGTAGATGAGAGCCATCGTTGGCTGTTTGTATTTGTTCTCCTCGGAAGAATAGGAATAAGTTATTGTTCCGCTGTTAGTCCCGGAATACGACACTTTAATTAAATCGCCATCTGTCCACGTGAGGCTGCTGCTGATGGAATATTTCCAACTGTTAGTTCCATATTCGTCAGAACTTGTTTGTGTGCAAGAGGACGACACACTGGTTAGATGCCCTTCCTCGTCGTAGGAGAAGTTGTCTGTTTCTGTGGATTGGAACGAGGAGCTTATAATGCTTCTGAAAGTGATTTTCTTCACATACCCGAGATTGTTAAACGTGATGGAGAAATTGTAGAAGTAGCTTCTCTTTATTGAGTACGGGTCGTAAGACATTGTGTATTTATTGCTGTAGCAGGAGGCACTTGTAGGCAGCCCATCATCGTTGTAGCTGTAAACCAAATAGCTGGAGCCGTCCATCTCTACACTTGAGACTAATAATTTCTCCCCATCATCTGTCGTGATAATCCCGATGTCAGCGATTGGTTGGTAGTCGGCATTCGCATCATTACTGTTGTCTGTACTGCTTCCGCTGTCGTCGGTGTCATCCTCGTCAGCTTCAGTCTCGCCTTCTGTCTGACTTTCCGTCTCAGTGCTTTCTGCGGCATTCTCATCGTCATCGTCATCATCGCTGCACGAGGCGAACGCAAAGGACACTGTGACTGCCGCCAGCAGCATCGCAAGTCTTACCAAATTCTTGTTCATATCTTAGGTTGTTTGAATTAAAGTTGTGCAAAGGTACGTGGGCAAATGTTATGAAGTCCTAAAGGATTGTATCGGGAAAGATTACACTGGCGTATCGGCATAGGATACAGGCAAGGCGGCGGAGGGGTCGCCGGTCATCGGGAAAGCCGATGCAACTCCCTCAGGCTTAGTGCTTTAGGGGCGGGTGAAGAATATGTTACGAGCTGTGGCGACGCTACTGTTCAGCGGCTTCCTCGCCGAGGCTTCTGGAGAGATCCTGGAAGAAGTCGTGCCCGAGGACGCGTGAGATGCGCCGCATAAGCTCGGTGTCGATGCTCTCTTTGTTGAAAATCTTGTAGGCGTGGGTGCGTGTGCAGCAAATCTGGGCGGCGAACCATGTGACGGTGCGCCCCGACTGCTTCAGCTCCCTTCTGATGAGGCTGCCTATGTGCATGGCAGTTCGTTTAATGTCGCCGCCCCTCGTCCCGCGGGGCCGGCAGGTTAGACACCACGTAAGAAAGCGTGGACGATGTTCAGTTTATCTGGATTGAGGCATCGCCAAACGCCCTTGCACAATAAACAGTCCACCCCACGCCTTGCTGGTATATCAGCCGCGCGGGGCGGGAGATATAGCGAGCATGCGCTTCATGGTCGCTGTATCCTGTGCGTGAAAATTTGGCGAATTCCAATCCAAGGATATAGCTGAAACGCTCCCAAAAATGCGGGAAAGGGAGACCCAATCCCGATGCAAAAGTATAATAATAAGCGGAATGATAGGCTGTTAGCCCCTGATATTTTGCGTTTAAGCCCCTCGGGCGAGGCTAAACGAGCGGCTTATCTCGGCTGTTGGGCGCTCTGCGCGTTAGCGGGACTTGCCCAGACGTGCGGGGTCTCTTCCCTGTAGACCGTGAAGCCCACGTCTATCCTCACCGCGTCGCTCACCTTGACGCCTACATCAGCCCCCACGGCGGTGCAGTTGCCGTTCATGGCGGGCACGTAAGGCGTGCGCAGGCCTCCCATATTCGTGGGAGAGAAGCTGTGCGAGAGGAAGAGAGTGGCGTCGAGGCGGTCGTTGAAGCGGTAGTTGGCAAGCCCGAAGATGTCGAGTGAGCTCTGGCTTCTTCCCCAGCCCGTGTAGCGAGTGTAGCCAAGCCCTGCGGCAAGGGTCAGGCGGTCGTTCACAGGCATTGCGTACAAGCCCTCGAGGCTCGTGAAGAAGGCAGCCCCGCGGTAAGGATTATTCTTCCCGAACCCGCAGCTGACACCAGCGCTGACGCTTGCGTTGAAACCGTCGTGAATATCCCATATCCCCGCACTCCAAGGCGCGTTGAACGTCATCAGAGGGGGAGAGATGGCAAGGCTGTCGGCGGCAAGATTGTTTGGCTTCAGGGAAACTGGCGCAAGCCCTGCCCCCGTCTCGCTTTGGGCGAAAGAGGCAGCCGCCGAGAGCAGGCAAACGAGCAGGAATATCCGGCGCTTCACGTGACAAAGATATGAAAAACCATATAGCTTTGCGCAGAGACGTAACTTAAAAATCCCAAATACTACTGAACAGCATAAGAAAGGCCATTCACTGGATGAATGCGCTTGTCCCTGACGTTTACCACGAAAACCCCGAAGGGGCTACGCTATGATAGCCGAGGGTGGCCTTCGGCGAGGTTCGGCTGCACTCGGCAAATCAAGCGGAACCGAATGCTCCGCTATGGGTCGCATTTGTCTCTCGTTTGCACGAACGTTGTAACCCTCGGGATGGGGCATCGCCCCAAATGAGTGCCGAAGGTACTCTCTTCGTGGCGCACCATTAACCGCCAGCCTAAAGGCAAACGGCTATCACAGTTGAACCCCTTCGGGGTTTATCCGTGGCAGAAGGCGATGGGCTGAACTGCAGTTGGACACTTATAATATGCTTGTCTGTCCAAGTGTCCAACCTGACATCTTCCCCTTTTCCGCCCCGGACAAAGCGACAGGTTTGGGCAACCCCTTCGGGGTTCAACACTTGATCTTCAGCACGCCGCCCCTTACTACCGCCTGGAAGCCACTCTCGACTGCAGGCGTGAGATCAGCGTTCTCTGTCAGCCCAAGCTCGCAGAGCCTTATTGCGAGCATCCCCATGCTCCGGCGGAAGTTCATCTCCACAACGGGGTGAACGCGCCCGTCCCTGAGCAGCATCATGTCAACGCCCACGGGCCCCGTGTAGCCAAGTCTGCCGAGATTCTGCCGATGATAGCTTACGAGCCGCCGCAACAACGCCTCGTCCGCGCCGGTCATCTGCCAGAGAGCCTCCTGCGAGGCGACGACATTCCCCTCGTATGCCCCGTTCCTTCCAGTCCTGAACACGCTGAGGCCGAGGAAATCCACCTTGCCCTCGCCCCGCACCAGGAACTCCAAGGCGAAGTCCACAAGCTTGTCCTCGTAGAGAGCGTCCTCGGCATACCCGCCCTGAGCGCGCAGAAACCCCCTCACCC
>JAJPZF010000280.1 GCA_021204545.1 Prevotellaceae bacterium | reverse complement strand
CTGGCTCACCTTAATCGGGTTGTAGCCTCGCCTGCCGCGGATGCCGAAGAGGCAAAGCCCTATCATCGGCAGTCCGATGACCAAAGCCCACAGCGTTGGCCACATTCGCCTGCGGTCTTTCCTCGGCAGCAACTTGCCCGAGAGCCACACGAACAGGGCGGCGAGCGCGAGGAACGCAAGGAGGGGAGGGTAGTAAGCCTTCTCGCCAAGGAGCATCCCTAACGTCGTGCCGCCGTACTCAGTCCAGTTCCAGATGCCTGCGTTGATGTTCTTGAAGAAATACAGGAAGTAAGGGATGTCGGCGCACGAGACGAGTATCACAAGCGTCCAAAGCACTGCCATCCACCAGCGGGTGAACACGAGCGCGCCCCTCTGCCCGCGGCCGAAGGCGTAGGAGAGAGTGAGCGCGGCGAGCGGAAGGATGGAGATGTAGCACGCCACGACATTGTCGAACCACACGCCTCTGAGGAACGCTCCCCACGCTGAGAATCCCCCGTCGCCAAGGAAGTGATGCCCGCTGACGAAGATGGCGAGGCGCAGGATGCCCGTGGCAACCAGCCCCAAGACGTGCAGGCTGAGCAGATAAGCCAAGGCTCTCAGGTACGCTCTCACGCCCGCGAAGGTAGCCTTTTTCTGTAAGGAAACCTTTGCCTCCAAGGCGAAATCCCGGCAATCTCTGCGGTCCGCGGCAGAATCTCTGTCAGCTTTGCGGGAAAAGACACCTTGCTTTCGCCTGCGTTTTTCCCTAATTTTGCCCTGAGTTATGAGCTTTCGCACATATCCTGCCTACGCCTTGTGGTGGCTGCTCTCGCTGCTGCCCTTACGCGCCTTGTATCTTTTGAGCGACTGCCTGCTTTTCCCCGTGCTTTACCACGTGGTGCGCTACCGCCGGCGGCTTGTGCGCCGCCAGTTGAACGAGAGCCTTCCCGAGCTGTCCGCCGAAGAGCGGCTGGCGACAGAGCGCAAGTTCTACCACACGCTCTGCGACTACATCGTGGAGACCCTGAAGATGACGACCCTTTCCCCCGAGGAAATGCGGCGGCGTGTGCAGTTCGTGGGCGTCGACACAATGGAGAGGAAAATGAAGGCCGAGGGAAAGCTCCTCAATCTCGTCTGCCTCGGCCACTTCGGCAACTGGGAGTGGCTCTCGTCCGCCGCATTGTATATGGACCTTTGCGCCTTCTCCCAGGTCTATCACACGCTGCACAGCCGTGTCGTCGACGAGCTTTTCCGACACAACCGCGAGCGCTTCGGCGGCAAGTGCATAACGATGAAGGAGACGCTTCGGCATATAATCGGCACAATGCGCAGGGGCGAGTACGAGATAGTGGGGCTGATTGCCGACCAGTGCCCCAAGTGGGAGGCGATGCACCAGTGGTGCGACTTCCTCCACCACGAGACTTCCTTCTTCATCGGCGCGGAGGCTATGGGCAAAAGGCTTGGGGCTCTCGTCTCATACCTCGAGGTGACCCGCCCCCGTCGTGGCTACTATCGCGCCGAGCTTAAGCTGATAACCGACCGGCCAGAGGCGTACGGCGACTACCAGATAACGGAGCTTTACGCCAGGATGCTGGAGCAAAGCATCCGCCGCGACCCGCATCTCTGGCTCTGGACCCACGACCGCTGGAAGCGCACCCGCAAGGAATGGGAGCGAAGACGGGCGGGATTTCGCTGAAAAGCTTGCAGACTTCACGAGAAAAGTACGCAAGCCTTTGGCTGTGAGACAGATAATGTATACTTTTGTCCGCTGATGTTTAGGCTGTCCACCACGGCTTAATGCGGGAGTTCCTTTGGCGATGAACTGTGTTCACGTTATAACTCCTGTGAAAGACTCCATTGATTTGACTCTGGAGACCGCAGAGGCTGTCCTTTCCTCCGACATAGACATCCCCCTCCAATACACTGTCTACAACGACTTCAGCACCGAGGAGAACACCGCCATCCTGCAGCGAGCGTCGAAAAGGCTCGGCTTCGAGCTGCTGAACATGTCGGAGATAACCTACAAGCCTTCGCCTAACTACATGCTCATCTTGCAGCTTGCCCAATTCCGCGCCTTGCGCGACGGCGCGGGTCTGCTTATAGTGGAATCGGACGTCGTCGTGCGCCGCGACACGCTGCGGAGGCTTGTGGAAGGAGCCTCCCTTTATCCCGACTGCGGGCTCGCCGCCGCCGTGACCGTCGACGAGAAGGGCTTCATCAACTACCCCTATCTTTACGCCCGCGGGCAGGAGAACAGCGTCTTCCCCTCCAAGAAGCACCTGAGTTTTTGCTGCACGCTGCTTACTCCGCGCTTCCTCGAGGCGTACGATTTCCTCTTTTTAGACCCGGAAAAGAACTGGTTTGACGTGACTATTTCCCATGCTGCCTTAGACAAAGGCTTCCGCAACTACCTGTTCACCAACCTGCCCGTGTGGCATCGCCCACACAGCAGCCGCCCGCAGAAGCAGAAGAAATACAAGAACCCTTGGGCGTACTACTGGGAGAAGTTCACCAAAGGGCGCGACAAGATATGAGAAAGCTGGTGATACATCCAGCCTTCGAGGCGTACGCCCAATACGTCGCCACGATTCCCGAACGCTTCGCCCGCGGAGAAGGCGAGCTTATGCACCGTGGGCGGAACGAATTGCGCGTGATGCAGTGGGAAGGCCAGAGCTTTGTCGTGAAATCTTTCCGCCGCCCGAGCCTCGTCAACCGCATTGCCTACGGCTTCATCCGCCCGTCGAAGGCGGAAAGGTCCTACAGATATGCGGATGCCCTCCTGCGCGTCGGGGTCGGCACGCCGCAGCCTGTGGGCTACATCACTTTGCGCAAGGGCTTGCTCTTCGGCAGCAGCTACTATGTGAGCCTTAAGTCGGAGTGTCAGTATGTCTACGAGGATCTTTTCCGTCTCAACATCGGCAACGCCGAGGATGTGCTTCGGGCTGTCGGGCGCACCACCGCCGTGTTGCACGAGCATGGCTTTGCGCATAAGGACTACGGACGGGAGAACATCCTGTTCGGCCGCACGGCGCAGGGCGCGTTGCGCCTTGAGATAGTGGATCTTAACCGTATGTTCGTGGGGAAAGTAGGGCTGAAGGCCGGCTGCAAGAACTTTGAGCGTCTGCCCGCCACGCCCGAGATGCACCGCTGGATGTCGGAGGAATATGCCAGGACGCGCGGGTTCGACGCGGAGAAGTGCTACCGCTTGATGCGCGCTTACCGCCGCACCCAGCCGGGAAAGATCGATGGCCTTTACTAAATCTCATACGCTTTGACACCGTTTGTCGTGGCTGTGGTGGTGACGTTCAACCGCCTGCGGTTGCTCAGGCGCACGGTCGAATGCCTGCGCCTAAGCCGCCCCGCGCCCAGGATCTTGGTGGTGAACAACGGTAGCTCGGACGGAACAGCCGAGTGGCTCGCCGCACAGCCGGACATCACGCTGATAAACCAGGACAATGTAGGCGGCTCCGGCGGCTACTTCTCGGGCATAAGGCGAGCATACCAAATGGGTGCCGAGTGGATTTGGTGCATGGATGACGACGTCTTCCCCCGCCCCGACTGCCTCGAGAGCCTGCTCCGTTGCGCAGATGCCCCGAGTGTCGGCATACTCTCCCCCCGCCGCTTGCTCGAGGGCAAGGTATATGCGCAAGAGTTTCTCGGATATAATTTGCGGAATCCCTTCGCCTCGATGTACGTAGGCCGCCTGTCCCGGATGGATGTCTCCGAGCCAATCGAGATAAAAGGCGCGGCGTTCGAGGGCCCGCTAATACGGAGAGAGGTGGTTGAGGCCGTGGGCCTGCCCAACAAAGACCTCTTCATTTTCTGCGACGACACCGACTTCTCGCTCCGCACTGTGCTGAAGGGCTTCAGAATCCTTTATGTCCCCGCGGCATTGATTGACAAGTATAAGTTCTTTTCCCAGGACACGTGGAGCCAACGCTCGCTGAAAAAGAAGTGGAAGCGCTTCTACCAGGTGCGCAACTCCGCTTACCTCAACCACCACTACGGGCAGAACTGGGCGGTGAGGCACCTGAGAAGCCTCCTGAATGTCGTGGGCTATATGGCGACGGCCTTGGCGACGTGCCCCTTCACGAAGGCGTATTCCCTGAGCGACATCCCGAGGTTCTGGCGCGCTTACCGAGACGGCGTGCGCGAGAGGCTGGGAAGAATCGCCGATTAGCCGTGGGCTGATGACGCATTCCCTCGTGGGCGATTGCGCGTTCCCTCGTGGCTGATGACGCATTTCCTCGTGTGCGATTTTGCATTCTCTCGTGGGGCGATGGGCTTAACCCCGAAGGGGTTGCGCTATGATGCCGGGGGTTGCAGCCCTCGGTATGGTGCGACGCCCCAATGAGTGCCGAAGGTACTCTCTATTTTCCGTGGGCGACGGGGCGAAACCCCCGGGCGCATTTGAGCGCCAGCCCCGCTCACCGGCGGAGCTTCGCGGCGGCCAGCTCCCCTATCTTATAAAGGTATCGGAGCGAGAGCAGCAGCCAGTTGCTGTAGACCCCGTTTTCCCGGAGCGCGCGCCTGTGGTCTTCGTTTATCTGCCTGTGGCTGCCGCTGCCGCTCGAGCTTGCGCCTCCGGTGCGCATCGTCACGAAGTTCGCGCGGATATATCCGGTCTTTATCCTGCCGACAAACACCATCCGCAGCAGGTTTTCGAAGTCCGCGGCTATCCGGTACGTGGTGTTGAAGTAGGCGTGCCGCGGGTCGCCCCTGAAGCCCTCGATGTTCCGCCCGTCGAGCCTGAACTTTTCGTACACCGACCGCCTGCAGTAGAAGCTCGGATGGGCGGGCATGAAGCCCAGGCGCATAAGCCACCGGCGGAAGACCCGTGAGGAGTAGCGGCGCACCGTGCGGCTCGTGTCCTCGCAGCTCACGTACTTCACGTCGGCGTACACGGCGTCCGTCGCGGGATGCTCGGCGAACTCTCTGGCCACAGCACTAAGCACGTCGGGCGACGAGTAGAAGTCGTCGGAGTTAAGCAGCCCGACGACCTCGCCCCTCGCCATGGAGATGCCCTTGTTCATAGCGTCGTAGATTCCCTCGTCACTCTCGCTCACCCACCTCATTCGCCCCGAGAAGCGCGGCTCGTACTCTCGGATAATGTCCACGGTGCCGTCCGTCGAAGCCCCGTCCACCACGATGTAGTCCACTTCCTTGTGGCTCTGGCGTAGCACGGACTCGAAGGTGTCCCGCACGGTGGCGGCGCTGTTGTAGGTGACCGTTATGACAGTTATCAGCATTCTCCTAAATGTTCGCTGATGGTTTTCCGCATCCACTCGCCCAGAATCTTCTGCCCCTCGGCGTTAAGGTGTATGCCGTCTCGGTAGGTGCCAAGGCTTTCCCCCGCGTCGAGCCCGCTTGTCAGCTCCACTCCGTTCGCCTTTGCCCAAGCTATTATCTCCTCTTCCTGCTCGTTGAACCTGCGCTCGCTCATCTCCTTCTGGTCGGGGTGCAGGTAAATCACCATATCTATCCCAGCCTCGTCCGCCATCCCCTTAAGCTCGTCGAAACCAGTGTTGAACGTCTTTCCCGCCTTGTGTATTCCAACGCCCTCAGCCACTTGCCGGTCGGGGTCGGCAGTGTCTTTCTTCCTTGTTATGCGTGGCAGCAGATACCTTTGCCACAGCTCCACGATGGCCGAGCGGTACTGCCTGTCGGGAAAGGAGGCGGACACGCCCACCACGGGCTGGAAGTCCATGTTGTCGTGAGCGTCGTGGCTGCTCACCACAAGCAGCATCAGCCGCGCGCCGAACAGTCCGCGCTCACGGAGGTAGGCTGCGCAGTTGTCGGGCCCCCAGCTTCCTGCCGATATGTTCAGTATCTGCGTCCTCTCGTCGCTTGCCTGCTCGGTCGCGAGGTCTTGCTGGTCGGTCATCACCCCGCCGTTAATCACGCTGTCTCCCAAGCCCAGCACGATGGTCCTCTGCGTGTCCGGCTCCTCGCTCCTTTGCGAGTGGCTGTTGTAGTGGATGTGCTGGCCGAAGCGATGGCGGTCTTGGGCGGGAGCGCAGATATATTCGTATTTGTCGCTCTCGACGAGCAGCGGACTGTCGCAGAAGCCCCA
>JAJPZF010000286.1 GCA_021204545.1 Prevotellaceae bacterium | reverse complement strand
GCCCTGCGACGAGAGCCCCGAACGCCGTCGCCCCGTATAGCCCCGAAGGGGCTACGCTTATGCAACCCCTTCGGAGTTACCTTAACCACCTACGACGTTGACGTGTGCAACCCCTTCGGGGCTAAGAGAGGGGATTATTTAATCTTCACCGTGCCGTTCTTCTTCTTGGTGAAGGTGAGCTTGACGGGGAGGAGGCGGTTGTGTGCGTGGTCGAAGAGCTTGGAGCTGTCGAACGCCTGCCCGTTGACGCGCACCTCGAAGTGGAGGTGCTCGGTGGATGCCCTGCCCGTGCGCCCCACGATGGCGAGAGGGTCGCCGGCGTTGAGCCACTGCCCGGGCGTGACGAGGTTCTTGCGGTTGTGGGCGTAGTAAGTCTCCAGGCCGTTGGCGTGGCGCAGGATGACCACGTTGCCGTAGCCCGAGCGGGACTCGGAGAGCGTGACAACGCCCGCGAAGGCGGCACGCAGGGTGTCTCGCGAGCCGGAGACGGTCTTGATGTCAGTGCCTGCGTGGTGGCGGCTGCCTCCGAATGGGCTGATGACGTGCGCCCCCGCGAAGGGGTAGTGCCAGTCGCGGGGGGAGTAGAGGGCGAAGTTGACGGAGAACTGGTCGGTGTCGGCGAAGGGGTCGCGCATCACCTCCCGCTTGAGGGCTTCGAGGGATGCGTCGTCCTGCCGCTGCCCGCTGGAGCCTTGGCGGGTGGCAGCGCAGGCGGAGACGAGGATGAGTGTGAGTGCGAGCAGGCTGCGTCTCATGGCTCCATCACTATGACGTTGAGGTTGCGCCCCGTCTGCTTGCCGTCCCTGCGGGCGCTGTAGAGCGACGGTGTTTTGTATGTGCAGGCTGGGGCGATGAAGATGTCGCCCACGCCGCACTCACGCAGCAGCCAGGCGTTGGCTCGCCTGAGGCTCACGTGCCACTTGTCCTGCCTCGCGGCTATGCTGCCCATGGGGAAACCCGCGCGGAGGAAGGCTTCGTACACCTCGTCGCCCACCTCGAAGGCTGCCTGCGAGATGCAGGGGCAGAGGATGGCGTGAAGGTCCCGGGGGCGCGAGGGCATTGCCTTGACCACCGCCTCGGCAATGCGCCCCACCGTGCCGCGCCAGCCCGCGTGGGCGGCGGCTATTATGCCGAGGCGCGTGTCGTAGAGCAGCAGGGCAAGGCAGTCGGCGGTCTTTATGGCAAGGGGCAGCCCTTTCACGTCGGTGATCACAGCGTCGGTCTCCTCAGGGCGACCCGCCTTGCTCACCCACTCCACGTGACTGGAATGCACCTGACGCGGCAGAGCCAGGCTCTCCAAGGGGAGGGGGAAAGGCTCGACGCCCGTGGTGAACGCCCGCAGCCTGAGAGGAGTGCTATAGGTCGTCATACTCGAAGTCTTCGAGCTCTCCGGGCTCTTCCCTAAGCGAGGCGAGGGTTTTGTTGCTGTGCACCATTGCCTCTTGGCTGGTTATGGACTGAAGCTTGTTGCTCTCGCTGTTTAGCGCCTCCCAGAGCATGTCCTTCAGCTGGTCGAGCCCCTGCCCTGTGATGGACGAGATGAAGACGTGGGGCACGTCGTCGGGCAGGCCAGAGGTGAGCATAGAGACAAGCTCGTCGTCGAGGAGGTCGCGCTTGGTTACCGCGAGGATACGCTGTTTGTCGAGCATTCCGGGGTTAAAGGTAGCCACCTCGTTGAGCAGTATGCGGTATTCCTTGGCGATGTCCTCCGTGTCGCCCGGCACCATGAAGAGCAGCAGCGAGTTGCGCTCTATGTGGCGGAGGAAGCGCAGCCCCAGCCCCCTGCCCTCGCTCGCTCCCTCGATGATGCCGGGTATGTCCGCCATGACGAACGAGCGCCCGTCGCGGTAGCTTACGATGCCCAGCGAGGGCTCCATGGTGGTGAAGGGGTAGTCGGCTATCTTTGGCTTGGCTGAGGAGAGGGTGCTGAGCAGAGTGCTCTTGCCCGCGTTGGGGAAGCCCACGAGCCCCACGTCGGCGAGCAGCTTGAGCTCCAGCACGACGGCGCGCTCCGTCATAGGCTCTCCCGGCTGGGCGAAGCGCGGCGTCTGGCGCGTGGACGTGCGGAAGTTCCAGTTGCCAAGCCCTCCGCGGCCGCCCTTGAGCAGCAGGACAACCTGCCCGTCGTCACGCACGTCGCAGAGATACTCGCCCGTCTCCGCGTCGTAGGCCACGGTGCCGCAGGGCACGTCGACGTACTTGTCCTCCCCGCTGTAGCCTGTGCTGCGGTCCTTCCCGCCGTCTCCCCCGTGCCCGGCGAAGATGTGCCGCTCGTAGCGCAGGTGGAGCAAAGTCCAGTAGTTGTGGTTGCCCCGCAGGTAGACGTTGCCTCCCCTGCCGCCGTCGCCCCCGTCGGGGCCGCCGTGCTCAACGAACTTGGCCCTGTGCAGGTGCGCGCTTCCCCGGCCGCCCTTGCCCGAGCGGCAGACGATCCTGACGTAGTCCACGAAGTTGCTCTCAGCCATAACCTAAAGAAAAGAGGAAGAGGGCAAAGCCGCTCTTCCTCTTAGTTAACGTTGTCTCTTAGGCGTTCTCTTTGTCTATCACCTCGAAGATGGCGCGCATCATAGCCTCCTTGCTGGGGTACTGCTCCCAGGAGAAGGTGTTGCGTATGCCCTCCTTCTCGAACCACAGGGACAGAGGGGCTGTCTGCGTGCGGTAGACCTCGAAGCGGTTCTTGATGGTCTCCTCGTTGTCGTCCGCCCTGCCCTGCTCTATGGCTCGGTTGAGCAGGCGCTGCATGAGTATGTCCTCGTCGACGAGCAGCTCTATCATCATGCCGAGGGAGTCGCCCCTCTCGGCGAGCATTGTCTTGAGCTCCTCCGCCTGGGCTATGGTGCGGGGGAAGCCGTCGAAGATGACGCCCTTGCCCTTAGGCTGCGCGTCGTAGGTCTTGGCCAGGATGTCTATCATGAGCTCGTCCGGCACAAGCTTCCCCTCTGAGGTGTACTCGCTGGCTATCTTGCCGAGCTCCGTCCCGGCCTTCATCTCGGCCCTCAGCACGTCGCCCGTGCTGATGTGGCTGACGCCATACTTTTCCTTGATCAATTCGCTGTAGGTGCCTTTGCCGCTTCCGGGCGCACCGAAGATGATGATGTTCTTCATAACTTTACCTATTCTTTTATAATGGAGTAAATGTCTGCGTAGTTGCGGCCGAGGCCCTCGTAGTCGAGCCCGTAGCCCACCACGAAGTCGTCGGGCACGCGGAGGGCGCAGTAGCTTATGTCGACGCTGTGCAGCAGCTTGCCGGGCTTGAGCAGGAGGGTGCACACCGAGAGGCTCGCGGGCCCCATCTGCCGAAGTCCCTCAAGCAGGCGGCTCATCGTCAGCCCCGTGTCCACTATGTCCTCCACCACTATCACGTCCCTCCCCTCTATGCTCTCGCCCAGCCCTATCAGCTGGCTCACCTCCCCCCGGCTCTCAAGCCCCCTGTAAGAGCGGAGCTTGACGAACGAGAGCCTGCAAGGCACGCTGAGAAGGCGCAGGAGGTCGGCGGCGAACATGAACGCGCCGTTGAGCACGGCAAGGAAGAGCGGCTCGCGCCCGGCATAGTCCCTGTCTATCTCCCCGGCCACGCGCCTAACCTCTTGCCCTATCCTTGAGGCGGGAACGGAAACGGCGAACCTCTTATCCTTTACTGATATGGTGTGGGGGGCAGCTGAGCGCAACATCGGTCGCGAAGGTAGCAAATAATGGGATACGGGCGACGGAAATGCTGTTTTTTCTCTAACTTCGCGCTATGCTGGTGCTGACAGGCAAGCAACTGAGGGAGCTCGACGAGTACACAATCGAGCACGAGCCGGTGTCGTCGCTGGGGCTGATGGAGAGGGCCGCGAGAGCCTTCGCCCAGGCCATCGGGCAAAGGCACAAGGCGCCGGGGAACGTGTTCGTCTTCTCCGGACCTGGCAACAACGGGGGCGACGGCCTGGCCATTGCCCGCCTGCTCTCGATAAGGGGCTACAACGTGAGCGCGTGGCTGTTCAACACCAAGGGCAGCCTCAGCCCCGACTGCCTGGCCAACCGCGAGATGCTGGACAGCGTGCCTGGGCTTAGCTTCACGGAGGTAAGCGAAGGCTTCGACTTCCCCGTGATACGCGAGGGCGACATAACCGTCGACGCCCTCTTCGGCACCGGGCTGACCAGGCCCCTCACAGGGGGCTTCTCGCAGCTCGTAAGGAAGATAAACGCCGCCCCCGGCACGGTGATAAGCATCGACCTTCCCTCGGGGCTTATGGCGGAGGACAACAGCAAGAACGACTACTCCTCCGTGGTCAGGGCCTCGCTCACGCTTACCGTGCAGCTGCCCAAGCTGGCATTCCTGCTGGCGGACAACGCGGAGTGCGTGGGAGAGTGGCAGGCTGTGGACATAGGGCTCTCGCAAGAGGGGCTTAGGCAAATGTCCTCTCCTTATAATATAATGGAGAAGAGAGAGCTGAGCCGCCTGCTGCGCCGGCGCCCCGCCTTCGCCCACAAGGGGGACATGGGGCAGGCTCTACTGGTGGCTGGGGCGAAGGGAATGGCGGGTGCCGCCATCCTTGCCGCGAGGGCTTGCCTGCGCTCTGGAGTAGGCAAGCTGTGCCTCCACACAGCCGACGCCAACTCCCAGGTGCTGCAAGGCGCGGTGCCTGAGGCCGTGCTGCTGCCCGAGATGGACACGGAGTGCGTCAGCGACTGCCACGACACCACGCCGTTCAACGCCGTCGGCATAGGCCCGGGGCTGGGCAAGGCGGACGCGACGGCCAAAGCCCTGCGGCTCTACCTCTCACGCTCACGCCGCCCCATGGTGATCGACGCAGACGCGCTGAACCTGATAGCCACGCACACCGACCTGCTCCAGCTCATCCCCAAGGGCAGCATACTGACCCCCCACCCCAAGGAGCTGGAGCGCATCGTGGGGGCTTGCCCGTCGGGCCACGAGCGCCTGCGGAGAGCCACGGAGCTGGCAAGGCGCAAGGGGCTTACGGTGGTGCTGAAGGGGCATTACACCGCCGTATGCAAGGCCGACGGGAGCGTGGAGTTCTGCCCCGCGGGCAACCCGGGGATGGCCACGGCGGGAAGCGGGGACGCGCTAACGGGCATCCTGACAGGCCTGCTCGCCCAAGGCTACACGCCCGAGCAGGCCGCCTCCCTCGGGGTGTGGCTGCACGCCACCGCCGGCGACGCGGCAGCACAGCAGCTCGGCGAGGAGTGCCTCATGGCCAGCGACATAACGGCTCACCTGCCCGAGGCCTTCGCCAGCCTAAAAGCCGCCAACGCCCTATGAGCCGCGAGACATATACGACTTCCCGGCTCACACTTAGCAAGTGTTTCGCAAACGCACAGCGCGGACGGGGGCAACGCGCCGCAATATATTCGCCGACGGACAGCAAGTCTTTCGCCTGCCCTTTGCCGAAGCCTGACCTAAAGCCAACATCAATGAAACGCACAATGAACAAGCTCTTTCCTATCATCATCCTCAGCCTCTGCGCAACCGTGGCGAAGGCCCAGACAGAGGTAAGCCAGTACCAGCCGGGAGTGACCGTGGAGGGCGTGACCTACTTCCTGCCCGCCACCGCCCTGCGCATAACCGTGGAGGCGGAGAAGACCGTCGTCACGCCCGGGGAGCTCGCCAGGTACGCCTTCCGCTACCTGCGCTTGCAGGACGTGCCCACCGAGCAAAGCACGACGTGGAGGATAAAGAACATCAGCCTCGAGCCTTACGGCACGCCCGACAAGACGAAGGGCTACAGCATCCTGCTCAAGGGACGCACCACAGCGCCCTTGGTGTCGCTCACAAGAGACGGCATACTGCTCTCCATCAACGCGCAGAAGGCTGAGACACCCCTGCCCGACACGCCGCAAGGCGTCGCCGCCGCTACCCTGCCCGACGCAAGAAGCTACATGGACCAGGAGATACTCTCGGCGGGAAGCTCCGCCAAGATGGCCGAGCTCTGCGCACAGAAGATATACGACGTGAGGGAGAGCCGCAACGACCTCATACAAGGCGAGGCCTCCAACACGCCCAAGGACGGGGCGCAGCTGCAGATAATGCTCGACCAGCTCGACCAGCAGACCGACGC
>JAJPZF010000274.1 GCA_021204545.1 Prevotellaceae bacterium | reverse complement strand
TTTGCGCAGGGCACGACATACACGCCGCCACCGCCTCGAAGATATTCCACAAACCACTCGCCGAGGTGACAAAGGAGGAAAGGCGGTCGGCGAAGACCGCCAACTTCGGAATCATCTACGGCATCAGCGCGTTCGGGCTCTCCGAGCGGCTTGGCTGCAGCAGAAAAGAGGCGAAGGAGTTGATTGAAGGTTACTTCGTGACGTATCCGGGCGTGCGGAAATATATGGACGACAGCATAGAGCGCACCCGCCGCACAGGCTTCACGGAGACGCTTTTCCACCGACGTTTGGCGCAACCCAACATAAACAGTCGCAACGCCACAGTGAGGGGGATGGCAGAGCGCAACGCCATCAACGCCCCGATACAAGGCACAGCGGCCGACATCATCAAGATTGCGATGATAAATATCAGCCGAAGGATGAGGGAGGAGGGGCTGAGAAGCAAGATGATCCTGCAAGTGCACGACGAGCTGAACTTCAGTGTGCCGCCCGAGGAAAAGGCGGCGATGGAGCGGCTCGTCATAGAGGAGATGCAGGGGGTGTGCAAGCTCAGCGTGCCGCTGGTGGCGGACTGCGGCTGGGGCGGCAACTGGCTTGAGGCGCATTAGCGGCAGAGTTTCATCCAGATTTACACAGATATTTGGCATCGCCTCGGGCGGGGGATTGATTTGTCTCGGGCGTGAGATGGCATTGCCTCGCAACGGAAACCCCGAAGGGGTTACACATGATAGCCAGGGGTTAAGCGAAGCGGAACCCCCGGTATCGGACGTTAGTCCGATTTGTGCCGACCAACTGGGGGTGTCGCTTCGCTCGACCCCCGGCTACGCTTGTTATGCCCCTTCGGGGCTAATCTTATTGTCAATGCGCAACGCCTCGTGCGTCTTTTGCGAAAACACTGCGCGACTTTCTGGAAAAAACTGCGCGACTTTCTGGAGAAGACTGCGCGGTCGTCGGGCAACGCCTCGCAAGGGTTCGCTCGACAGCTCGCAAGGTGTTCACAAAAACCAGCCTGCCCTACCTCATATTGCCCGGATTTGTTTATCTTTGCAAGCGCAAAACATGACGGCATGGCTTTAAAAGCAGGTATCGTGGGACTGCCTAACGTGGGGAAGTCCACCCTATTCAATTGCCTCTCGAGCGCTAAGGCGCAGGCGGCCAACTTCCCATTCTGCACCATAGAAGCCCAGCAGGGGCAGGTGAGCGTTCCCGATGAGAGACTGACGCGTCTCGCCGAGCTGGTTCACCCGGGCCGCATAGTTCCCGCCGTCTGCGACATAGTGGACATCGCCGGGCTCGTCAAGGGCGCGAGCAAGGGCGAGGGCTTGGGAAACCAATTCCTCGCTAATATTCGGGAATGTGACGCTATAATCCACGTGCTTCGCTGCTTCGACAACGAAAACATCGTGCATGTCGACGGCAGCGTCGACCCAGTCAGGGACAAAGAGATAATAGACATCGAGCTGCAGCTCAAGGACTTGGACACAGTGGAGCAGCGCATCAAGCGCGTTGAGAAAGCGGCGAAAGTGGGCGGAAGCAAGCAGGCGAGGACGGAACTCAGCGTGCTTGAGGCTTACCGCAAGGCGCTCGCGGAGGGAAAGAGCGCAAGGACTGTGACATTTGAAACGGAAGATGAGCTGGAGGCAGCCAAGGGCTTGTTCCTGCTCACCACGAAGCCCGTGCTGTATGTGTGTAACGTTGACGACAAGAGTGCGGCTCATGGCAACCACTACACCGAGGCGGTGGAGAAAGCCATAGAGGGCGAGAACGCGGGCATGCTGATAATCAGCGCACAGACCGAGGCGGACATCGCAGAACTCGACAGCTACGAGGAAAAACAATTGTTTCTCGCCGACATGGGGCTCGAGGAGAGCGGCTGCAACCGCCTGATAAAAGCCATCTACAGCCTGCTTAACCTTCAGACATTCCTCACGGCAGGCGAGATGGAAGTAAAGGCGTGGACGTTCCGCCGCGGCTGGAAAGCTCCGCAATGCGCAGGCGTTATTCACACCGACTTCGAGAAGGGATTCATCCGCGCAGAGGTGATAAAATACGAGGATTACATTAAGTACGGCAGCGAGGCCGCCGCGCGCGAGGCGGGGAAGATGGGGGTTGAGGGCAAGGACTACGTTGTTCAGGACGGAGACATTATGCACTTCCGTTTCAACGTTTAGCAGAGATTTCGCCTGATGTCCGCAGAGTTTCTCTACATCTTCTGGAATCCCGACCCTGTGGCCTTCCATCTCGGGAGCTTCGCCGTGCGCTGGTATTCGATATGCTGGTGCGTGGGCTTGCTTGCCGTCTACCTGCTCGCTGGGCGGCTTTATAGGGAGCAGGGCATCGCGGAAGAGAAGTTCGAGCCGCTGTTCCTGTATTGCTTCGTCGGAATACTCGTGGGCGCGAGGCTCGGCCACTGCCTGTTCTACGAGCCGGGCTACTATCTCACTCACCCAGTTGAAATGATACTTCCAGTGCGCCACGACGCGGGCGGCTGGCACTTCGTAGGCTACGAGGGACTGGCGAGCCACGGAGGCACGCTCGGCATGATGCTTGCCCTCTGGCTTTACGTGCGGAGAATGAAGCTGAAGCCGCTTACCGTTCTCGACAACATAGGCATTGTGACACCAGTTTGCGCCTGCGCCATTCGCCTGGGCAACCTTATGAACAGCGAGATAATAGGCAAGCCCACCGACGTTCCCTGGGCGTTCGTCTTCCAAAGCGTTGACACCATCCCGCGCCACCCTGGGCAGCTTTACGAGGCACTGTGCTACGCGCTCTTCTTCGTCGCAGGGTGGATTCTCTACAGACTTATGCCCAAGAGGGTAGGGACGGGCTTCTTCTTCGGCCTGTGCCTGACACTTATCTTCCTAAGCCGCATATTCATCGAGCGTTTCAAAGAGAACCAGGAGGCGTTTGAAAGCGGGATGTGGCTGAACATGGGGCAGCTCCTGAGCATCCCCTTCGTGGTGGTTGGCGTTTACTTCGTGGTGTGCGGGCTGAGAGCAAGTGTGAACAATCAGAAAACAAAGCGATAAATCATGACTAAGAAACCGAACCAAGGCACTATTTGTGTGCAGAGCGGCTGGCGGCCCAAGAACGGCGAGCCGAGAATGCTGCCTATCTTCCAGAGCACAACCTTCAAGTATGACGACAGCGACCAGATGGCTCGGCTGTTCGACCTTAAGGACACGGGATATTTCTATACACGCCTTCAGAACCCGACCAACGACACGGTGGCTGACAAGATTAAGGAATTGGAGGGCGGCGTGGCTGCTATGCTCACATCTTCGGGACAGGCCGCCAGTTTCTATTCCGTCTTCAACGTTTGCGAGGCGGGAAGCCATTTCATTGCCAGCAACAACATTTACGGTGGCACGTATAACCTCTTCGGTGTCACAATGAAGAAACTGGGGATTGACTGCACGTTTTTCGACCCCGACTGCACGAACGAGGAGATAGAACGCCTGATACAGCCCAACACCAAGTGTGTCTTCGGCGAAACTATATCGAACCCCGGCTGCCACGTCTTCGACATCGAGCGATTTGCCCGCATGGCGCACCGCCACGGACTGCCGCTCATCATCGACAACACTTTCGCAACGCCCATCAACTGCCGCCCGATAGAGTGGGGGGCTGACATAGTCATTCACTCAACCACCAAATATCTCGACGGACACGCAACGAGCGTGGGCGGCTGCATCGTGGACAGCGGCAACTTCGACTGGCTTGCGCATGCCGAGAAGTTCCCCGGCCTTTGCCAGCCTGACGCGTCGTACCACGGCCTGACATACGCTAAGGCTTTCGGAAAGAATGCATTCATCACCAAGGCAACCGCCCAGATAATGCGCGACCTCGGCTCTATCCAAAGCCCGTTCAACGCCTTCCTTCTGAACCTGGGCATAGAGACTTTGCACCTGCGTATGCAGAGGCATTGCCAGAACGCACAGCGGGTGGCTGAGTTTCTCTCCGCGAACGAGAAGGTTGCGTGGATAAGCTACCCAGGTTTACCTACAGACAAATACTACAGTCTCGGGCAGAAATACCTGCCCGACGGCTCGTGCGGAGTGATTGCCTTCGGCTTGAAGGGCGACCGCGACACGGCTATCCGTTTCATGGACTCGCTGAAGATGATAAGCATCGTGACGCACGTGGCTGACGCGCGCACCTGCGTCCTGCATCCCGCAAGCCACACCCATCGCCAACTCTCTGAGGAACAACTGCGGGCGGCTGGCATAGCTCCCGACCTCATCCGCCTGTCTGTTGGGATAGAAGACGTGGAGGACATCATAGCGGACATAAAGCAGGCTCTCGGAGAATAGCGGGAAGCGGTCAAATCGCAAGCGAAGACGCGCGTGGAGGAATGCGGAATCCACGCGCGTCATTCGTCTATGAAAAAGGAAATGTCTCCTCCTATCTTGCTAATATAAAGCTAAAAATTTAATTTTGCCCGTTGCGGTCTTCCCAAAAAGACACTACAGACGAAATGGCGAACGAGGCACAAACTCCCATGATGAGGCAGTTCTTCGACCTGAAGAGCAAGCATCCTGACGCCATACTTCTGTTTCGCTGTGGCGATTTCTATGAGACATACGGCGAGGACGCCGCAACGGCTGCGAGCATTCTCGGCATAACTCTTACAAAAAGGGGCAATAAAGGCGAGGCGGACACTGCCATGGCGGGCTTCCCTCACCATGCGCTCGACACGTATTTGCCTAAGCTGATCAGGGCAGGTCGCCGTGTGGCCATCTGCGACCAACTGGAAGACCCGAAGAAGGCGAAAAGCTTGGTGAAGCGAGGAATTACCGAACTCGTGACCCCAGGTGTGGCGATGAGCGATAACGTTCTTAACCATAAGGAGAACAACTTCCTTGCGGCTGTTCACTTCGGCAAGGCGGCCTGCGGCATAGCTTTCCTCGACATCAGCACGGGTGAGTTCCTGACCGCTGAGGGTACTGCTGAATATATTGACAAACTCATAGCCAACTTCTCGCCGAAAGAGATCCTGTACGAGCGCGGGAAGAAGGCGCTTTTCGAGAATCTCTTCGGCACGAAACACTGCACGTTCGAGCTGGAGGACTGGATTTTCACCGAGCAAACGGCTCTGAAGAAGCTGCTCCGCCACTTCGAGGTTAAGAACCTCAAGGGATTCGGCGTTGACCATCTGCATAATGGCATCGTGGCTTCGGGCGCAATCTTGCAGTATCTCGAGATAACGCAGCACTTGCAGACGCGGCACATCAGCAGTCTGGCGAGAATAGAGGAAGAGAAATTCCTGAGGCTCGACAAGTTCACGGTCAGAAGTCTGGAACTTCTCAGCCCGATGAACGAGGACGGCAAGTCGCTTTGCGACGTGATAGACCGCACGATAACGCCTATGGGAGCCAGGATGCTCAGGCGATGGGTCGTCTTCCCTCAGAAGGATGTGCGGGTGATTAACCAAAGGCTTGACGTGGTGGACTGCCTGTTCAAAAGTCCTTCCCTGCGTATTTTGCTCGACGAGCAGCTGCACCGCATAGGAGACCTCGAGAGGATTGTCTCAAAGGTGGCGGTGGGCAGGGTCAGTCCCCGTGACATCGTGCAGCTGAGGATTGCGCTCGACGCGATAGAGCCAATCAAGGACGCGTGCCAGCAAGCGGAGAACGAGACGCTGAGACTGATAGGGGAGCAGATGAACAAGTGCGCCACAATCCGCGAGCGCATCAAGCGCGAGCTGCAGCCCGACCCGCCCCTGAGCGTAGGCAAGGGGAACGTCATCAACAGCGGCGTAAGCCCGGAGCTGGACGAGCTGCGTGACATAGCCTATCACAGCAAGGAACATCTCCTTAGGATACAGCAGCGCGAGAGCGAGAAGACAGGCATCGCGAGTCTGAAGATAGGCTATAACAATGTGTTTGGCTACTATCTGGAGGTGCGCAACACGTTCAGAGACCTCGTGCCCGCTGAATGGATTCGCAAACAGACACTGGCTCAGGCTGAGCGCTACATCACGGAAGAGCTTATGGACTAGGAAGGGAAAATCCTGGGAGCGACTGACCAGATCCTGTCTCTTGAGACAAGGATCTTCAAGGACTTGGTGCTTGC
>JAJPZF010000164.1 GCA_021204545.1 Prevotellaceae bacterium | reverse complement strand
AGCCAAGGAAGACGGGCTGCACGAGGTTGTTCTCGAAGATGTCGTGCACAGGCTCGGTGAGCCTCACCATGTGGAACTCAGGGTCGCGGTTGATGGCAGCCGTGTCCCTGAGCATTGGCTCGTACTTCGTGAGCCACTTGCCCTCGAAGGGTACGGTGTGAAGCACTGCGAAGTATTTCTCCGCCACCTCCCACTCTCCCGTGAGCAAGGCGCACTTCGTCAGCAGCTTCAAGGCACGCAGGTTGGGCCCGTTCATCGTCATGTTCTCCATAGAGTGGTGGATGCTTGTCTCCACAAGCCCAGCGTAGAAGTCGCACTCGGGCAGGTAATAGTTGGCTATGTCGTTGCTCGTGCCGTTGAAGCCGTGCATATAGGGCGTGTCATAGTCCATTCTTATGTCGAACAGACGTGTGCCTATCTCCCCTCTCTGCACCAGTGCCATGGCATAGTACGCTGCCAAGGAGCGGTAAGACAGGTTGCCGTTCTCACGCCCCGCCTCTGCCATCTCCTTCCATTTCTGCTCCATCATGTAGCGTTGCATCCTTGTCACGGCACGCACGTAGGGGCGCATCCACTGGGATATTGCCATAGCCAAAAGCACTGGCACAAGGGCGAGGGCAAGCTGCACGTGGTTCTGCCTGCGGCTTTCCCCTTTGTCCACCGTCAGCAACGGGGGCATGCCCTTGCGGCTGAAGGAGCGTATCATCACCGCCGCCACAAGTAATATAAGGAAGCAAAGGAAGGGAATGCCCATTATCCTGCCCGTCTCGGTCTCGTAGTATAGGTCGAAGCCGACGAAGGCTATAGAGGCGAGGAAGAGGGTTGCGGGGATGAACTGCAAGAGCCTCCACCAAGAGCGGAGGCGAAGACAATAGGAGAAGAGATAGGTGCTTGCGGTGACGAAGAAGGACAGCAGCAAGGCCCCAAGCACAGGCCAGCGGAAGAACTGCAAGAGGAACAAGCCTATGCGCCAAAGGAACTCCCACGGTCGTCCGTCCTCGTAACTCATCAGCGTGCTGTTGCTCGACCAGAAGGAGAACTCCCTCGCTATGCGGAACACGTCGCCATACCAGAAGGCTGCCCACGCCCACACCACCACGAACAGCAAAATATATGGCGAGACGAGCGGAAAAGACAGCGCGACTTTTCTCTTCGCCTCGTGCGTCTGAGCGTGACGGACCGCCTGTGTGTGAGCCTTCTTCCCGCTATGTTTTTGGGGCATATCTATATATGATAGATGTGGGCGCAGCGAGTCCCGAAGATTTAGTTAGCCGCCTCATATCTTAGTTGAAGTGCATAAAATATCCCCCACCCACAAGGGGCGGGGGACACTGTTCTTACTCTTTATTTAAGAAGCATCTTCTTGCCGTTCACGATGTAGATGCCCGGCTTGGTTACCTTGCTGATGCGCCGTCCGCTGAGGTCGTAGATGGCTCCGTTGGAGGCGGCTTCAGGTGTCTCGGCAACAGTCTCGATGCTGTCGAAGTTGCCTATCTCGAAGGCGTACTTGAACAGGTAGGTGAAGGGGCTCACGTCGGTTGCTGCCACCACATACTTGCCTCCCGGGTCGAGCACGTTACCACTCTCTGCCGCCGTGAAGTCGCCTGCCGTGAGGCTGACGTTCTCGAGGTTTATCGCAACGTTGTCCTTGTAGATGGCAGGTGAGCCAGCCGGGGCGGTGGTGTTATACACGTATTCGTAGTCCACTATGGAGTTTACACTGTCCACGTCGAAGGGAAGCACGAGAGCCTGGAAGCCGCTGCCACTCTTAGTGAAGCTCAGCGAGGCGGCGTTGAGGATCTTCGGTATGTGGCACTCAAGATCGCCGTCTATAACGATGCTTTGTGCCGTACTGTCAGTGTTCACCACGTTTACAGAGGAAGTCAAAGACTCTGGAGCACCGGAATTAGTGATGATAGCCAGGGCGTTAGCGGGCAGATAATCGTCGATGCCGTCGTTGGCATACCACTTGTTCGAGACACCGTCCTGGAAGGTAACGTCAAGCCCGTACACTGCATACTCGCTGCTGCCCCTCTTGTAGAACGGGCAGGGAACGTCGCTCATATTCTCCTCTGCCGCCACGACAACCACGTTGTCGGGGAAGAGGCTGCGTATTGCCGTGGGGATGTTTTCGGTTTCGGAGGTCTCCATGTTGCAGGCCCAGATGAGGTTGCCCGAGAGGTCGTATACTTTATGCCCGACATAGCCAGAGCCATGGAACGTGATTATAGATGGGCTTGTGGAACTGTTCAGAGTGTAGTAGTCATTCGTCACGTCGTACTCCGTATGTCCGTCATAATCCTCGTAGTCGCCGCAGTCTCCCGCAGAGCCGACCGCATAATACTTTTCCGTGCCGCAGTTCACCTTGTAGCCGTCGCTTGCCGGCACTGCCTCGAACTTGTTGTCGGGGTCAGCCAGTTTCTTGGCGATATGGTCGTCGATGAACATTATGTTTCCGAGCTTCTTCTCGTACTTCTGCATAGCCTTCAGCGCGGAGTTTATCTCGCTCTGCGTGGTCGTCACGTAGTAGGTGGAATAGTCGTCAACCATATAGTTGTCCACTGGCACGAACATACCGTACGCCTCGAAGAACTCGCTGAGGTCTGCGTTAGCCACCTGACATACCGTCTGGGCGAACTTCAAGTAGTCGGTCGAGCCGGACATTGAGGATTTCTTCGACATCGGGTCGTTTCTGAGCGTCTTGAACAGGCTGGGCACGAACGTGGTGTCGTTCTTCATCACGTGGAAGTAGAGGTAGAGCTGCATGAACATTCGTGTGGTTGTCCAGATGTCTCTGTCGAGCCACGAGTCGCCCTCCGCCAGGAAGTTGTCGAAGTTCGCCTGTGGGCTTGGTCCGCGTGAGGTGCTGACTCCCTGCTCGAACATATTGATGTTGGAGAAGAGGTTGTTGCTGCTCTCGGTTGTGCCTACAAGGTTGATAAGGTTCTGGTGGTTGTGTCCCATCTCGTGGCTCGGTCCCCAGAGCGAGCCGCCCTCGTTGCCTTCTCCCTGATGCGTCATACTGTAGTAGTTCATCACGGAGGCGAGAGTGGAGTTCTCGTAGTAAGTGCCATAGGTCGTGGCGAACATATACTGGTAGTCTATCGAGAAGCAGTTCCATACGTTGCGGAAGCGCCCGTCGAAGGCCTCAAGCCCTTGATAAGACTCCTCGTTTGCCGGTATCATGTCCCATATACGCAGCAGCTTCTCCACGTCCTCCTGCGAGTCGCCTGCGCTCTTGTGCCCGGCTGTAATAGCATTCATAACCAACTCAGCGTCCATAGCGAACACAAGGTGCTCGGTCTTCAGGTTAATGACAGGGCAAATGTTGAGCAGTCCTGCTGTCTTCATATTCGCCCAGTCCTGGTTGGTCATGTCGCGGGTAGCGTCGAAGTAGCCGTTAACCGTTCCGCCCTCTATGTGTATCTTGATGTCGGGATAGTCGGCAATATACTTCGAGGTCTCGTTCACCTGATAGAAGATATAAACCACGTCGTCCTCCGAGCCATAGATCAGGTTCAGACCGGCAGACAGGTTCGTTGTCGCTCCCGTCGTGTGGTTGCCCGGCACGCCGTCCGTCGACACGAGCTCGGCTTGCAGCGTGCAGTCGCTCGAGGCATCCTCGTCCACGTATACGAAGAGCACGTCGCCCGTCTTAAGATATATTCCCGTAGGGCCGGAGAGCTTGCCGAAAGAGTTGCTCTGTCCTTGTGCCGAGGCCATACTGCTGTAGTTGCTGTACACCCTATAGTCTGCTATGCGGAAGAACTTTTCGTAGCTCTGCGTCACAGTGCTTGTGCTTGTGGCATAGTCCCACGTGTCGTTCTTCACCTTCAGCACCATCTCCTGCACCTCAGTGGGCAGGGAGGCGTAGTCTGAGTTATTGGCGAGCTCGTCGTCGGTAAGGGAAGCAATGTCGTCCTTAAGCGTGGTGCAAGCCTTGTCGCTGAAGAGGTTGTCGAGAGCCGTCTGCATGTCGTCCACCTGTGCGGCAAGCGAGAGGTAGTCGTTATACTGTTCCCTGGCGGCTGTTATTTCGTCGCTCGTAAGCTCCACTTCCTCAAAGTACCACATGCTTGCGTCGGCGCTTGTGTCCCAAGGCACAACAGTCGCGTCGCTCTGGCAATGCAAGATGGGATTGGTGCCGTTATTCTGGTTAGCTATGAACCATGTGGGGTTCCATTCGTCGCCCGTGAGGCGAGGATAGAGCGTTTGAGCCTCCGTTTGGGTGGGGTACGCCGCATAGGTCTTCGACTGCAAGCCGATGTAGTTGTCGGTCATTACGTTCTGTATGCTCCATCCCTGTCCGCTCTGGGAGAGCTTCCAGTACTGGCGGTAGTTGACGTCGTTGATGGTGGTGCACACCACCTTGCTGTCCGACTCAGTCATGCAGCTGCCGTAGGCGTAGCTGATGATGCGGTAGTACGACCCGTCCGTAAGTGACCATGCGTACTCGTTGGAGCTCATCAGAGCCTCACGCACGTCGTCAATGCTGACCTCATAGACATGCGTCATAGCCCAGTCGCTGCCAGCGTCGTCTGAGTAGGACCACTGGTAGAGAGTTGTGCCGTTGAGGTTAAGGCAGGAGTTGCCGCTGAAGTCCGATGCACTTGATATGTTGTAGTATAAATCTGTTGAGACGTTCGGGCTTTGCTGCAGGTAGAGGGTTGTGGCGCTTCCCGTCGAGGCGTAAGAGCTGGTGAGGTACTCACCCGTACTAGCGTTCATGAAGGTATAGCCGTCGCCGCTCTGGGTCACAACCCATATCTGCGAGAGGTCAGTGCCGTTGTTCTTCAGGCTTGCGCCGCTTGCCGAGCCGCTTGCCGTGGAGGTGAGGTAAGTCGTCGTGCTGCGCCTGCAATTGAGGCGGAAGAGAGTGCTGCCGTCCTTGAGCATGTTGGTGTGGAAGGAGTAGCGCTCAGCGACCGTCAGGTCGCTCTCCTCTTTGAACGAGACGGAGTAGAATGTCCATGTCGTTGCCGAGGACGAGCCTTTAAGGTTGCTGCCCAGGTACAGGTTGCCGTTCTTTAAGGTCCAGGCGCTTCCTGACAGCTCGATGGTGTAGGCTGCCGTCGCGCTTGCGCTTGTGCTTGTGGTAGCGTCGGAGGAGAGCGCTCCGATGTAGTTGCCGAGGTGGGTCTTCAGGTAGTAAGTGTCGTTGCCCGCGCTCTCGAGCTGCACGAAGACACCCTCGTAGTTCGAGGCCAGGTTCCTTGCGGGTGTGGAGCTTGTGCCGAGCGAGCCGTCACCGTTGTCAAAGAGGAAGGTGGAGCCGTTGTAGAGAGCGTACCACTGCCCTGTGGCCAGCTCAGTGGCAGCTCCGTCGAGGATCGAGGCTTTCCCTGTCAGGTCGTCGTCGGCGTAGGCGAAGAGCACAGAGAACGCAGTCAATAATAGAAGGGTAATTCTTTTCATGTTCTGCTTGGTTTAGTTAGTTATAATAAAGTAAGTACAGCGCAAATGTAGGGAAGTTGGCGATACGACGCAACTGTTTCCCTCTTTTTTTGGCTCGCAGGCTCTATAAGTGTGCCGCAAGGCGATGTTGGTCAGGTGAGGATGATCGTATCGGGATACAGCCTCATCTCATCACCCGCCTCATCAGTGATTTCATTTCTTCCTCACTAAGGTCTGAGAAATCCCAAAAGGGCGGTTCGTCTGACCTAAGCCATTCACCTACCTTACTGAGTTTCTTTTCTTTGCTGTCATCCATAGCCTATGTGCTTATATGGCACAAATATAATAGACTCCAAAGAAAATGCCTCAGGGGACATCAGGCAGACAATCACCAAGTATTAACCTTGCGTCCATGGTTCAGTTCCTTCTCAACACTGCGTCCTCGTCGACTATGACGAGATATTCCTTGCCGCCAGCCTCACTGAAGAACCACTCGCCATACTTGTTCAGCTTCTCAGGCATTTGCTTTCTTAGCTCCGCCTTTGCCTCCGGTGTCCACTTCTCGTGAACTTTCTTCTGATTTTCCATTGATTAAAATATTTGTTCGGCGCAAATATTATCATTTTCCTGCTATCCTGTATCGCAGGCGTTCAATACTCCTCCGAGGAATTGGGGAAGTCCCCCGCCTTAACGTCCGCCACGTAGTT
>JAJPZF010000045.1 GCA_021204545.1 Prevotellaceae bacterium | reverse complement strand
CCCTAACCCCTCCCCCCTTGCCCAAAGGGGGAGGGGAACTCTGGCGCCTTGGGTGGGCTAATAGAGGGTGGCGCGGCAACCCCTTTGGAAGTATCACACATTTATCACCTTAAGTTCAGGGGTGAGGCGGAGCAAGCGTTAGGGGCCCGTATGCGAAGGTGAGCCGCGATGGTAGGGGCAACGTGGTCGATGGTGACAGGGTCGTCTACCTTGCCCGGCTCTATGCCGCTGCCCCAGAAGATGAGAGGGAAACCGAGATACGAGCGACGTTGAAGGACGCGCTCGTCGGTGTTCTCGTTCACTAAACGCCAGCCCGGAGCTATCTCTATGATTATGTCGCCCGATGCCTTGGGGTTGTAGGCGTTGCGCAGGGAGCGTAAGGGCGATGTCCCCACGTCGAGCATAAGGCGCTGAGAGGTATAGACATCCCTCACCCCGTCCATCTGTATTAGGAAGGAAGCGCTGCGCTCCAGCACCTCGTTAAGGTCGAGGCTCTTGTTCTCTATGAGCTTCTGGTCGAGATATATCTGGTTACCGCTCGCCGCAAGGACATACTGCCCCTGCCCGTAGACGGCGGTGAGGTACATATTAAGGAGAAGGTACGCGCGGGTGAAGCTCACCTCGCCCGTGGGGATGCGATACTCGGACAGGTCCTCGTCCGCGCGGTCGTCGTCAGTGTAGCCCGTGCTGGTTAGTACGAACAGCACCCTCCCCTTGCCCACCTTCGCCTCCACCGCGTCTATGAGACTGGCCAGCTCAGCGTCAAGGCGGACGTACGTGTCCTGCACCTCCATCCTGCACTCGCTGGCAGCCTTATGGTCGAAGTTCCCCGCGTAGTAGGTCACGCTGAGGAAGTCCGTCACCTGGTCCACCCCCAGCATACCGTTGCGCACGACGTGTAGGGCGAAGCGTGTCACCTCCTCGTTCACCATCGCGCTCGCCTTGAAGGAGCGCAGCGTCGTCTCGTCGCTGAAGCTGTGGCTGAAGGGCTCGCGTGTGCCGCTGGTCGTGGCTGCCCACCAGCTCGCCGCACTAACATTAAGGGCGGGCTCCCACGTGATGGAGGGAAGGCTCTTCTGCATACCTCGGCTGTTGTTGTAGAAGGACAGCCACGTCGGCACAGGATTATAGTAAGAGGAGGTGCACCACTGCCCCGTGAAGTCGTTCATCCAGAAGCATCCGTCCGCCGAATGCCCTGCCGAGAAGACCGCCGCGTCCCTCTCAGGGGCGATGGCGTAGACAAGCGAGCTGCCCCCGCTGGTCACCTTAAGCTCGTCCGTCAGGGTACTTACCGCGAGGTACTGCGGTGAGGTACACTCGGCGGTGGAGTTACCCTTAAAGCGCTTGTCGTCCACACAGCAGACGGTCTGCAACGTCGTGCGGTCGAACCACTGCTCCCCTACTATGCCGTTCTCGTAAGGCACGGTACCCGTCATCAGGCAGGCAACGGCAGAAGCCCTGTCTGGTCCAAGGAAGGGATACTCGGCGCGGGTATAGACTCGCCCCTCGCCCATCAGCTTGGCGAAGCCGTCCGTCCCGTATAGGGGAGCGAAAGCCTCAAGGTAGTCCGACCGCAGCTGGTCTATTATGACGTTGACAACCAGTCTGGGTACTTCTACGTCAACCTGAGCCGTGACCTTGTCCGCCATGCTCACCAGAGCCGCGATGCCGAGTATGTATGTCTTCATCTTCTCGTGTAACTTAGCAGGTAACTAAGGGAACGGGTGAGCGATCCGAGCGCCAAAGGTAGCGTTATTTCGCTGAAGTGCTGTGGTATCCAGTGGAAAAACAGCAGGAGGGCGGCCATAATGACTATGTTGAGCCAGTGATAGAGGCAGTACCTTCGCCTCAGCGCCTGCGCTGCCACCCATGGCACGCACACGAGTGGCAGCGGGTTGAAGAGCCATATCTGCCAGTTCGAACCCACCGCCGGATGGCGGGAGAAGAAGAACATAAAGCACAGCAGACAGCCCGACAGGCCGATGCCCGTCATCACCAGTATGTCGAGCCACCACCATTGCCTCCTCGTCAACACCTCTATTACGCAGACGACGAGGCATATAATAAGGAAAAGCCACGCCGCGGCACGTGGAGTGATATGCTTCGTTTCAATAGGACGTTGGGCGTAGGGATTGGCGAGCGTCCTCGTCTCGCGTACAAGGGGACGGAGGCCGCCACTGGCATCCCTCACACGCGCCCCGTCGAGACCCTTGGCAAGGCGGAAAGGAAGGAAAAGGCTCGCCCACGGGGTGAGCAGCGTGTCGCAGTCGGCACCGAGCAGGAGGTCGTCCCCCAAACGCGCCCACGGATGCCCCTCGGTGCACTCGCTCATCAGTTGCCTATAGGTCCGCCGCTCGGTCACCGTGTCCAGCACCAGCCGTCCCTCGAGGGAGGCGCGGATCTTGTCCCTGACCTTCGTGGTGCAGTTCTCAGTGAGGTAGTTGTAGCGGTACGTGCAGTGGACTGGCAGCACATTGACCTCAAGGGCGTCGAGCAACCTACGCGCCTCCCGCTGTGTAAGGCCGAGCGTCTGCTCCACCACGAAGGAGCCCCGCCCAAGATAGCCCTCTACGAAGTGGCAGAAAGGCATACAGGTGACCATATAGTCACACTTGCCGAGGACGAAGCGCCAAACGAAGTGGGGGGAGCGGAAGTCGAACACGCCGTAGTTGAACACCACGTCCCAGCCGCCGCCCTTGTCTCGCACCCTCAGTGCCGTGTGCCCGTAGAGCGAGTAGACCTCCTCGCCCGCGCTACAGGTCAGCAGACTTACCTCCAGCGAGTCGCCCTCCCCCTGGGCGCGCAGACCGACAGCCCACAGGCAGAACATGGGCAGTAGAAGGAGCTTGAGGACGGGACAGGTACGGCGCACAGTGCGGTGGTTAGGTTTCGGCGGGCAAAGATAAGGGCTTTCGGCGGCTTTTCAAAGCGAAGGAGCGACTATGTGGTAATACCTCTTTGAGCAAAGGGGTAATACCTCTGCGGACAAAGGGGTAATACCTCTTTGAGCAAAGGGGTTATACCTCTACGACCAAAGGGGTAATACCTCTGCGGCCAAAGGGGTAATACCTCTTTGGCGATGGGGGTATATGATTCTTGGCGGCCGCAGTTGGCAGCCTTGCGGAAAAGGCATACCTTCGCGCCGGTGAAACGCTTGACTATCGACATCGGCAACTCACGGGCGAAGCTGACCGTCTTCAGCGGTGACGAGCCGCTGGAGGAGACGGTCACCGACAACCGCCGGCTCGCTGACCTTCCACCGCTTCTCACTAAGCACCGCGTCAGCTCCTCGATAATATCCTCCGTTGTCGACCTCCCTGAGGAGACGCGGCGGATGCTCGAGGCTTTGCCCTTCCCCACCCTGCGCCTCACGCACGAGACACGGCTCCCTCTCATCAACATCCTATACCACTCGCCCCAGTCCCTCGGCACAGACCGCATGGCCGCCGTCGTAGGGGCGGTGTCGCAGATGCCAGAGAGGGACATCCTCGTCATCGACGCAGGGACGTGCATAACCTACGACCTCGTTGACCGCTGGGGACGTTGGCTCGGGGGAAACATCTCGCCCGGCCTGCGACTTCGCCTCGAGGTGATGCACTCCGGCACCTGCCGACTGCCTTTGGCTAACCCTCGGGGGGAGACGCCCCAGCTTGGCTATGACACCGAGACGGCCCTAAGGAGCGGGGCGAGGCAGGGCATACGCCTCGAAATGGAGGGTTATATTCGGGAATTGAGGGCGAAATACCCTGAGCTGGCGGTTTTTCTTACGGGTGGGGACTGCTTGGACTTGCATAGTACGACGAAAAGTGTCACCTTTGCAGACCGTTACCTCGTCGCGCGGGGGCTGAACAAGATATTAGAGCATAACACAAAGTGACTACCGTGAGAGGTACAATCCTCGTAAGCTTAGTGATGGCAAGCCTCTGGGCGTTGCCGACGAAAGGGCAGACTAACGGCTGCAACTCCTCTTATTCCCGCTTCGGACTGGGCACTATGAACGAGCAGTCGCAGGGACATAACCGGGCGATGGGCGGCGTCGCGCAGGGGCTGGCTTCGGGACAGAAGGTGAACATGCTTAACCCAGCGTCCTACGCCGTCATCGACAGCCTTACCTTTATCTTCGACGTCGGCATGGGCGTGCAGTACGGGCACTTTAAGCAGGGTGGCACTACGACTAACGCCCGCAACACGAACCTGGAGTACGTTAACGCAGGCTTCCACATAGCACGGCACACGGGCATGTCCTTCGGCTTCGTGCCTTACTCAACGATAGGCTACAACTTCACCTCGGACACACGGGTGGGCAGCAACTATACCAGCAGCCAGACGATAACATCTGAGACGACCTACTACGGCAACGGGGGGCTGCACCAGATGTACCTTGGCATAGGGTGGCAGCCCTTCGCCAAGCTTAGCGTCGGGGCTAACATCTCGTACATCTGGGGGGACTTCAACCATAGCCTCGCCCAAACGTTCTACGAGGGAAGCACCACCTCCTCGTCCTACAGCACACTTAACTCCGAGTGGACGAGCGACGTGCGTACCTACAAGATTGACATCGGCTTGCAGTACCCGCTGAGCCTGACGCCACAAGACTGGCTGACGCTTGGGGCAACGGTGTCAATAGGGCATGGCATAGGGAGCGAGGTGCAGATGATTCGCTACACCTCGCTGAAGGACACCATAGAGAGCACCCGTAAGAACGCCTTCGACCTGCCTTACACAGTGAGCGTCGGGGGAGCGTGGCAGCATAAGGGGAAGCTTATAGTCGCCGCCGACTACACGTTCGAGAAGTGGGACGGCTGCCGCATACCTGTCTCACGCTCCACCTCAACGGAGACGGAGATAGAGGTACGCACCGACCAGTACCTGAACAGGCACAGGGTCAACGTCGGGGCTGAATACACGCCCAACCCCCTTAGCCGTAACTACAAGCCTCGCATACGCTACCGCATTGGCGCTTACTTCGCCACGCCTTACACTAAGGTGAACGGACAGAACGGCCCACAAGAGTACAGCGTCACGGCTGGCATCGCGCTTCCCCTGAGCAACGCGGGCAAAAGCGTGGTGAACGTGTCCGCGCAATGGATGAGGCGCAGACCAAGCACAGCGGGCATGATATCGGAGAACTACTTTATGGCGCACCTTGGAGTTACATTCAACGAACGCTGGTTCATGAAGTGGAAGTTCAACTAAAACCCTTAGCGGCAGCTTGCTTGCTCGCCCTCGGTTTATGCTCTATATGCTCGTGCGAGGGTGACCAAGAGCACATAGCCGAGCGAGTGGCTGACACGGACTCCGTGGCCTTTATGCGTAGCAAGGGCATCTGCTCCCTCATCTCTGACAGCGGGGTGCTTCGCTATAAGCTGATAGCAGAGGAATGGGACATCTACACCAACACGCAGCCCTCAACGTGGAAGTTCATGAAGGGACTGCTGATGCAACGCTTCGACCAGCAGTTCCAGATAGACCTCTACGTGCAGGCGGACACGGCTTACCTTCACGAGCAGCGCACGTGGGAGCTAAGGGGCAGAGTGGTGGTGAGGAACGTTGAGGGCACCATCTTCAAGACGGAGGAGCTGTTCTGGGACATGGCTGACCACGAGATGTGGAACACCCAGTATATGCGCATCGTCACGCCCGAGAGGGAGCTTGAGGGCACGGACTTCCGCAGCAACGAGGCTATGACGGACTACCGTGTCTCTAACTCAATAGGCAAGTTCCCCGTGAGCGACACCGAGAGCGAGACTGAGCAGACGGACACCGTGGCTGCCGACACTATCCCTCTCGACGAGCAGTTCACACCCGGCGGAGAGCGTGTGGGCAGAGTGATGCCTACCGCCCCGGGCAAACACCAGCCTGAGGGACACTTCAAATGAGCACCCTTATCTGTACCTTATTAATATTGTCGCTCTCGGCTTTCTTCTCGGGAATGGAGATAGCCTACGTCTCGAGCGACAAACTGCGGGCACAGATGGACAGGGCGAACCACACTCTCGCAGGCAAGGCTCTCGGCATCTTCTACCGCCACCCTAACAACTTCATCACCTCCCTGCTCGTCGGCAACAACATATCGCTCGTCGTCTACGGCATACTGATGGCCACGATACTCAAAGAGGCTTTGCTGCGCCCACTTGGACTCGCGGATGGGGGGGCCTTGACGCTCGCCCTCGTGACCTTGCTCTCAACACTCGTCGTGCTTGTCTTCGGCGAGTTCCTGCCTAAGAC